>CAZJPT010000006.1:0-24696 GCA_964547835.1 uncultured Desulfovibrio sp. | reverse complement strand
GAATCCCCTCCTGGCGAAAAGGTGCAACGGATTGGGAAGTCTTTACTTAAGAGTAACGAGCCGGACGGGAACAGGGCTCCGGCCGGCTCGCTCGTTAGATGGTTAGTACAGACCGATTATCTTCCACCACACGGATCCGACTGTACCCCATACAATGAGATGTGTTATGGAGATACAGAAGCCGTACTTGAGCCAGTCCGATGATTCAACATAGCCTGTTGAGTAGAAGATTGGTGCTGAACCACCGCTATAGTAGGTAAGGCAGGCCTGCAGGTTGCAGAAGATGGCGACGACCATGGCGCACAGCTGCGGCGGAACGCCGTTGGCAAGCCCCAAAGTCACGTAGGCTGTGTACACGGCGCCGATAAGAGCTGTAGAGCTGGCAAAGCAGTAGGCGATGTACATGGAGGCCATGGCCAGTCCGACGAGGACGACGGGCCAGGGCAGACCAGCCAGCGCTGAGCTGAGACCGCTGGTGAGCCATGCAATGACGCCAAACTTGTTGAGGAAACCGGCCATCATGATAAGGCCCGAGAACCACATGAGGCAGTCATAGGCGCCGCGTTCGGAAAGGACGTCCTTCCAGGTGAGCACGCCGGTGAAAACGAGGAACATGATGCCCACGAAGGCGGCTACTGTTGCATGGATGCCAATGAAGGAGCCAATTACCCAGAGCGTGAGCAGAAGGAAAAAGGCAAACATCATGATCTTTTCGGGAAGGCTCATGGGGCCCATTTCCTTCAGCTTTTCAACGGCCATCTGGCGCGCCTCGGGGCTCTTCTTAATCTCGGGCGGATACAGGAACCAGAGCACCAGCGGGATGGAACAGATGCTGGCCAGCGCCGGAACCAGAGAGGTCCAGTACCAGGACAGCCACGTAATCTCCACGCCCAGATTGCCGGCGAAACTGGCGGCCAGGGTATTGCCGGCCATGGCCGTCATGAACGCGGCACCAACCGGATAGTTTGTCTGGAAGGCATTGAAGAGAAGATAGGAGCCTATTTTCCTGGCTGTTCCCTTTTCCGGATCACTGCCATAGGCTTTTGCCACGGCCAGCACCAGAGGGCAGACCGTACCGCCCGAACGGGCCGTGCTCGAAGGCATGGCCGGGGCAAGACAATAGTTGGTAAAGCCAATGGCGTATGCCAGTCCCAGTGGCGTGTTGCCCAGCGCACGAATAAACAGATAGCCGATGCGCTTGCCAAGCCCTGTCTTGGAAAAACCGCGTGAAATGAAGAAAGACATGACTATGAGCCACACACTGTGGCTGCCAAAGCCGCTAAGAGTTTCACTGATGGACAGCGTCCTTGTGGCAGCCAAAACTGTCATGGCAAGCATGACAATGGCGCCCAGGGGCATGGGCTTCAGCAGGAAGCCCGCAATTGTACTGACAAATACGGCAAACACATGCCAGCCCTGCTCGCTTACCATTTCAGGGCGTGGGCTGAACCACAGTGCCAGGAAGATACACACGACAATCAAGCCACGCTTGGTTTTCAATTGAAAGTCAAGCTTTTCCATTTCTGCCATGTCTCACCTCGTATTCTGCTGGCTTCAAGCTGTCGGCTGCAGCATTGAAGTGCCTCCGCGCATTATCCTGATGGCTTATGTCACCTCTTCCGCATCTGGTGGCGGTATATGTGTTCATCGTCGTGGACCATGGGTCACGTCCTAGTGCCCCGGAAAGTGCGTTCTTCCAGTCTGATCGCACGGCGGAAGCGACGTCGTTCCTTGTTGCGCGGGCGTCGTTATAGAACTCCGCTCGTTCGGGTCAAAAAAAAGAGCGGAACACAATCAATTTTATTGTTCCCGGACTCCACGTTGTCTTCACATGTCCGGTTTTTACCAGGTTGCCGGTGACGCCGACTCAGCCCACACGTTGCCGGCTCCGCTCCGGGCAAAAGTGTCCTGACTTCGACCGGGCGGCGTCACCGTCTTCCTGGTGCTCTTCTCGTATATTTTCCCGGCCCCCCGGCCGGAAATTTCTACGAGATCTTATTTTTATTGTAGAGATACGGATAGTTGAAGGTGGAAGACTGCTTCCAGCTTCTGTACATGTCACCACAGGTCCGTATGATCCAGCGCAGCAGCTTGAAGTACAGATGCGTCAGCACAAGCAGATCCGTACACAGGGCGACAAAGGAGTGAATTCCATAACACACATTGTACAGCCCCTCGCCAAGCACTCCCTTGTCCAGAAAATTACCTATGCCTGTCACTACCAGAATGGGCAGTGCAACGCACAGATAGCAGATCCAGAACTTGTGGTAGGGATTAAACTCCCGCCAGCGCGGCAAGGTGTTGCGTATGGGATGACGGAGGAACGCTCTGAACTCCTTCCACCAGGCCTTGTCATCTTCCCTGCTGTCCTTCCAGTTCCATGCAGATTTCAAGAGGCGCTTGAAGTGCCTGCCGTCCACCTTGCGATAGATGAAGGGAAGCAGAATAATCACAATACCGGCCAGGATATGGAGAAAGGTCAGAAGCGCGGAATGCACTTCGGGAATCATGGGACGGTAGTGGTAGAGAAAGATACCCGTACTCATCAGCGTAAAGATACCGCAGGCCAGCAGGGTGTGAGCAAATTTCTCCCCTCTGCGGAAACCGAACGCATATTCCCTTGTTTCCTTGTTAACCTGCGGGCAGTTCTGCACACATCTGTAGCAGCGACGGCACTCATCGCCGACAATTGCCTCCAGAGACATGGATGTGCGTCTGTTTTGCAGGAAGACAAAGCGCTTCTTTTCCCGCACTACCGGGCAGGCATCCACACAGTTGCCGCAGGCCAGGCAGCCCCTGTCAGCCCTGGCCTCCTCATAGTCAGCAAGGCGGTTGTTGGGCTGTATACCCTTGGAGAAGAGACGCATTCTGCCCACGGGACTGAAATTCTCGTCGAGGATATCGGAAAGAACACCGGATTGTATAAGCTTATCAGGCTGATTCATGGCATGTCCTCGAATTGTCAGCCCAGCACGGTCCTGCCGACGCGCGGCTCCATCGTGCAGCAGGGTCTGGCGCATGCGATGCGCACACCGCTGGCGCGGATGGGGCCGACTTTCATGAAGCAGCCCATGGCCGTGCTTTTGCCGCCAAGCCCAAGGGGGCCGACATTAGTCTCGTTGATCGCGTTGGTTACCTTCTGTTCCCACTCATTCTGTTCATCCAGCGTTCCGAAAGCCATGGCCTCAAGCATGAGAGCAGAAGCCTCGACCTGGGTGCGTCCTATGCCGACAGCAGGAATCATGGGCGTGCAGCCCAGAGCCGCCGCTTCCTCACACAGCCAGGAGATCACTTCGTTGATGACCCTCTCCATGCTGCGCTTGTGGAAAATACGCCTGGTACGGGCTCTGATTTCAGGGCCGCCGCCAAGCAGCAGGACAGCGATCTCCACCTTGTCGCCGGGAACGGACATAACGCGAATGGGAGCGGGCAGCAGGGCTTCGGATTCTGGATACAGTCCGCAGGACTGCTCCACGCGCTGCACGTCGTCGCCCCTGACAGCCATGGGTCTTCCGGGCAGGGTTTTCAGTCCCTCGGCTACGCCAATCTCGACAGCCTTCAGCCAGCCGGCGGGAAGTTCGCATTCCTCACCGACACGCAGAATGACGTGGGGGATGCCCGTGTCGTCACACAGAGGCAATCTGCGGACCTCGGCTATTTCAGCGTTCTCCTTGAGTATTTGCAGGAACCATTTGGAGTTTGGCAGCTCTTCGCTTTCAATGGCGCGCGCATAGGCCGCCAGTCTGTCTGGTGTGTAGCTGCTGCCTGCCACTACCAGGCAGTTGGCCGTTCCTTGTATCAAATCATCGCGGGTAATTTTCATGGCTGTCCTCATTTAGCGAACATCGTCTGTCCATTTACAGCGGCGATTATGACAGGAAGACCGGTAACTTCGATCTCGTATAAGGCCTCCATGCCCTCTTCGGGGAAGGCCAGGACCCGCTGACTCGTGGTTTTGAAGGAAAAGAGGGCTGTTGTCGGGGTCGTGACGGCGAAGCAGGCACCGTTCTCCTGCATGGCCCTGACCGTTTCTTCTTTCAGGGCACCTTTGCCAAGATGCACAGCCACGCCGGCTTCCGAAAGTTTGGGAATACTGCCCTCGATTTCGACTTTGTTGCTTGACGTAGGACCAATACCGGCGCGACTGACGGCAGTATGGAAGATGACGGAACCCTCGAGCTTCAAATCTTTCAGGGCCGGGTCATTTGTTTCATACATCTTGACGATTTTCGGCAGAACGGCATCACGTCCGCACAGAATGCGTCCTACGAGATTGACCTGCTCACCCACCTGGAGGGAGGCCACATCTTCTTTGCTGATAGGAGTATGAAGAGTACGCATAATTACACCGACGCTCCCTTGGTTGCCTGGAATCCCTTGAATACCCCCTGAAGTTCCTTGACTTCCATCCCCTTGTACCTGGTGATTTCATCATCAAACTGCCTGTTGCGGATATCCTGGAGACGCTTAACGAATTCAGCAGTATTTTTGTGAGCCTGCTTGCCCATGAGGCGACGGACCATGAGAGACATGTTCATGGGCGCCAGTTCACCGGGACAGCGGGCGGCACACATGCCGCACATAATGCATTCAATGGAATGCTCAAGGGTGTCTTCAAAATCTCCGCGCAGCATGGAGGAGACATAGTCCAGCACAGGCAGTTCTACAGGACAGGTATTGGTACAGGTGTTGCAGCCCATGCAGCGCTTGATGGTCGGATACAGACGGGCGACAGTTTCCGGCGAAAGCTTCTCGGTATTGATGTCGTACTGAGCCCGATAGGTCGGGGTATACGGCAGCTGCACAAGGTACATGCCGTCCGCGGCATTTGTCTGACAGGCCAGGCAGATACGCCATTTGGTGGAGTTTTCCATGCGGTAGATGGTCGCGCATGCACCACACACGCCGCCACGGCAGCCACAGCCGCGCCTGATCTGATAGCCGGCATATTCCATGGACTTGAGGATAGTCAGTCCGGCCGGAACCTCATACTTTTTGCCCATCACATAGATGCGATAGGTGCCGTTGACAGATGACTCATTGGACATAAATGATCTCCTCTATTCAGCTTCCATGTGCACAATCTTGGTCAGGGCGTTTTCAAAACGGTAATCCGGCAGGAGCATGGGAGACCTGACATCGGTTTTCACGCCGGCATCATGGAGTTCAGCGGCATAATCGTCGATATGAGAAAGCGTCAGCTTGCCAAGAGAGACGTTTTTGCACTTGGATGCAGCGTGTTCGGCCGAGCGACGACCAAAGACGAAGATGTCCAGCAGCGAGTTGGCGCCGAGTCTGTTCTGTCCGTGCACACCGCCTGATACTTCGCCGGCAGCATAGAGGTTGGGTATGGTGGTTTCGCCGTTGGTGTTAATGACCATGCCGCCGTTCTGATAATGCTGCGTGGGGTACACCAGAATGGGTTCTTCGATGGGGTTGATGCCGTAACTCATGAAGCGCGTGTAAATACCGGCAAATCTGTGTCTGAATGTCCCCGGACCATGAATCATGTCGATGAGCGGTGTGTCCAGCCAGGTGCCGACGATACCGGCGGGCGTGACCACACCCTTGCCTCTGGCGTTGCATTCGCGGATGATGGCAGCAGCAAGAGCATCCCGGGTTTCGAGATTGGCAGCGAACTGATTGCCCTCTACGTTGAGCACCTGGGCGCCTTGAGCACGCAGGGCCTCAGAGATGAGCAGGCCAAGGAGCTGTTCCGGCCATGCCGTGCCAGTAGGATGGAACTGAACGGACTCGATGTAGAGTAATTTGGCGCCGGCACGGTAGCCCATGACAATGCCGTCGGCAGTGGCGCCGTAATGATTTGACGTGGGAAATCCGAGAGGATGGAGACGTCCCATGCCGCCAGTCGCCATAATGACGCACTTGGCCCTCACTACCAGAAGCTGATTATTGTCAAGATTCTGCAGCACAGCACCGGCGCACTGCCCCTGATCGTCCTTAATGAGTTCAACAGCTGGACAGAATTCCAGGAAGTCTATGTTTTTATTGCGCACTTCGTCGGACATGACGCGCATGATTTCCAGACCCGTCAGGTCCTTGATGGAGTGCGATCTCTTGCGCGAATGGCCGCCCGGGCGATGATTGAACAGCGCGCCATCTGCCTTGCGGTCAAAATAAACGCCCAGCGAGGACAGCCATTCGACGATGAAGGGAGCTTCCTTCACCAAAACTTCGACCAGTTCTCTGACGTTGGTGCCGCGGCCACCTACGATGGTGTCCACAAAGTGAATGGCCGGGCTGTCCTCGGGATTTGTTGCGGCAGCTATGCCACCCTCGGCCATGATTGTGTTGGAATCCCCCATCCTGAGCTTGGTGGCCAAAATGACCCTGGCGCCCAGACTGGAAGCTGTCAGAGCCGCGGAAAGGCCGGCACCGCCGCTGCCAATAACAAGAATGTCGGTATCATAGTCAACCTTTTCAAGATTGACGTCCGAAGGAGAAATCCGGCTCGGCGCCTCTATCTGTCTGGCCATTTCCTGCGGTGCAAGATCGCCCTTGTTCGCGCCGATTCTCAGTGGCTTCTTGACCTTGGTGTTGAAGTCGGGATGAAAATCCTGCAAAAGTTTCGCTTTTTCATCGAAAGTCAGTTCGGGAAAGGAAGCGCCCAGGCGCGCCTGTCTTGTAGCGGCGCACTTTTGTATGGAAGGCATCATCGAGGCTGGATAGGCCATATCTACCACCTTTAATCGTTTGTCATTAATGGCAAAATTCCTAGAACAAAGGACCCTGTTCCCGGGGAGCGAACGTATAATTGGCCGGCTTTTTGTGTCCGCAATGCAATTGCTAACAAAGCGAGGAAAAAACTCTTTTCTTTAGGCAAAAATCATAGATACGTATCATTACTTTGATGATACGCTGATACAATGATGATTAGATAAGAACTTGATTATGGATTTATAAAGAAGTGAGTCGCCACCGCATCAAGCTTTCTGTGATGTCACTACAGATTTTGCATAAAACGGGCCAGGAACGATCTGTTTTACAGCTTATCCTTTCCTGGAGCTCTTTAAGTATTTAAAAATACTGTCTTTATTTTTTTACAGAAGAACAAAAACATATTCTGTTCCGGCCATCTTGCTGCAGAAAATTTTTGAAACGATTCTGCAACACAAGCAAGTTCTCCTGGATTTACTAAAAATTCAAAATTTCAAGAACCTTGTGATGTTCTCTCGTGTCTCTCATATGTTCCATCACATGTTTCATATTTGTTCAAAAAATTCGGATTTATCGTTCCAACGTTGTGAAAAATGGATCAATGATAAAATATATTAAATCATATCGCTGTTCTATAAAAAATTTTACTCTTGCCTTCTCTTGCCACCTCTTGCCACCTCTTGTCTTCCTCCTATGCTTTCTGTATTGTTCACTCAGGAAGACATCACGACAGCTGCTCATGCCACACAGGAAGAAGAACTCCAAAAAAAAGCATGGTCCGGCGGAAAGACCAGAACGCGGTGCATCTGCGCTTGAACGTGCACCGCATCCGTTATCGTCAGGACAGATAACGACAGGATGCCTCTTCCTCTGCCACCCCTGGTTGTAGCCCATCTCCTGGTTCACACCAGCTTTAATTTTACCCTTTCGGTGGCACCATGAAAAAAATTCTCTATCTTATTCCCAGAGGAGCGGTCCCTGGGGACGTGATGCAGCATTTTATCAGCAGCTATGGAACCGTGGATTTCAGGACAATAAATTCCTTGAACCCGGTCAAGGATATTGAAAAGATCAGCAGGGAAAGCTTCGATATCATCATCGCCAGAGGCAACACGGCAGTGGAAGTGCGCAAGGCTATGAGCAATGTGCATGTTGTGGAGTTCAAAATTTCTTCCTGCGACATCCTGAATGTTCTGAGGAACAATAATGTCAAGCCGGGTCAGCGAATAGCTGTCATCACCGTCAATCTTGACGTAGTAGGATTTGAACTCATTGCAGACATCCTGGGAATCGAGCTCCTCGACTACCGCTTTACCAGTCGGGACAAACTTGAAGAGACCATCAAGACTGCTGTCAGAGCCAGGGTGGATCTCATTGTCGGGGGCAGCATCACGCAACTGGCTGCCCAAAAGATCGGCATACGGACAATACTGCTTACATTGAGTGTTGAAAATATTCGCGAAACCCTGGAAAAGGCTTTTGACATCTCCCATGCCATTACTCTTGAGGAGGTGCATCAGC
Organism: uncultured Desulfovibrio sp.; assembly: GCA_964547835.1. Classification (GTDB taxonomy): domain Bacteria; phylum Desulfobacterota; class Desulfovibrionia; order Desulfovibrionales; family Desulfovibrionaceae; genus Desulfovibrio. Next base: position 16,497 of record CAZJPT010000006.1, on the reverse strand, counting down.
GTTTCCTGGCCGAGCTGATGGACAATATTCAGGAAGGCATCGTAGCCATTGATGACCATGACAATGTCATCAAGATCAACCGTATTGCAGAGAAAATGCTCAAGGTTTCCAGGGACAGGATCCTCAACAAATCCGTGAAGGCACTTCCTGAAATATTCTGGCAGGATTTTGAGGGCGAGTACGACGAAAGCATTGTCACCCTGCACAAGCACCTTATTGTTGTTTCAAAGACCAAGGTGATACACGACGGCGTCACCTTTGGCAGGACGTTCATTCTGTATGAAAAGAGCAATGTCGAACGCATGGAGCACTCGCTGAAGACTGCTCTCTACGCTCACGAGCACAAGGCGAAATACACTTTCGACGATATCATGACGTCAAGTCCGGGTCTGCGGCCCGTCATTTCCCAGGCAAGGAAGTTTGCCAGAACCAGTTCCAATATTCTCATCACCGGCGAATCCGGCACTGGCAAGGAAGTTTTCGCACAGAGCATACACAACGCGAGCAAGCGCCGGAACAAGCCCTTCGTGGCCATCAACTGCGCTGCCGTTCCCAAGGAGCTGCTGCAGAGCGAACTGTTTGGCTATGTCGAAGGTGCCTTTACCGGGGCTCTGCGCCAGGGCAAGGCTGGTCTTTTCGAAATCGCCGAGGGCGGCACGGTATTTCTCGATGAGATCGCTGAGATGGATTACAACACACAGGCAACGCTCTTACGTGTTATTCAGGAACGTTACATTATACGCGTCGGCAGCCACCATCCTGTGGCCATCTCCTGTTCCATCATCTCTGCCACAAACAAAAAACTCCTGAAGCTCATTGATGAGGGAAAATTCCGAGAGGACCTCTATTACCGCCTCAACGTCCTCGCCCTGCAGCTCCCCGCCCTGCGGGATCACAAGGAGGACATCATTCCCCTGCTCCTGTATTTCCTCAACAAAAACGGCTCCAAGCATAAAACCCAATTTTCGTTCTCAGAAGAGGCCCGCGCCCTGCTCGAATCACATCCCTGGAATGGCAATATCCGGGAACTGCAAAATTTTTCTGAACGTCTTGTCGCCGTTTCCACAAGTCCTCATGTCCAGACACATGAAGTGCGCAGTATTCTTGGATATTCCACCAGCACTGAGCGCAGTCCCATCTATGATCTCAAAGCCATAAAAACCATCAGGGCCAGTGAGCAAATCGAGCAGATACGCAATGCCCTGCTCGAATGCGGTGGAAATATTTCTGCAGCGGCCAGAAAACTGGGCATCTCCCGCACGACACTCTGGCGCAGACTGAAAGTCGACAGCTGACACCTGCAGCGGTTTCAAAATAAACTTGACATATCAGAAGGCATGTCAATATAAAATAACTCTACCCGCTCCCGCGACAGCGCGCTGAAAAGGATTGATGTATGGAAGATGCGTTACGTGGCGCAGTCCCTGCCACTCTCGAGGACATTCTGCTCGCCAGGGAAGAACGGGCACGGCGGCAGCGCCGCCTGATCTCTTTGCACCATCTTCCCGTACTCACCATTTCCCTGAACATTACCGGCTGCTACAAGCAGTTCCCCCTGGCCGTTAAAACCTATGTCGAGGCTAAAAAACTGGTGACACGCCATCTTGAGCGTCTCGGCGCACATCTGGCTGACGCTGAGGAAAAGCGCAGCGTGACCGGCAATGAGGGGTGTTTTGTCGTCTGTGGCGCAGACGCCGCCAGGATCAAAAAAGCCCTTGTGCAAATTGAAGAAACCCTGCCTCTGGCCAGGCTCTTTGATCTGGACGTCATGGATGTTAACGGCGTGACCCTGTCCAGACGTGATCTGGGCCTGTCTCCCCGCTCCTGTCTCATCTGCAGCCGCGAAGCAGCCGTGTGCGCCCGCAGTGTGGCCCACAGCAGAGAAGAGGTGCTTAGAAAAAGTGTATTTCTGATGCGCAGCCATTTTGAACACAAGATGGCCGACACTATTGCCTCCCTGGCAATCAGAAGCCTTCTTTACGAAGTCTGCGTGACGCCAAAACCAGGTCTTGTGGACAGAAACAACAACGGCGCACATCGTGACATGGACATATTCAGTTTTATGAGCAGTGCAAGCGTCCTCTTTCCCTATTTTAAACACTGCGCGCTGGTCGGACGACGCAGGTGCGGGAGCAGTCCTGAAGATGTGTTCAACAGCCTGCGCTATCCGGGAATGGAGGCTGAGGACGCCATGTATGCTGCCACAAATGGTGTCAACACGCATAAAGGGGCAATTTTTCTGCTCGGCATTGTCTGCGCTGCTGCCGGCCTGCTGACAGGCCAGAGCATGTCTCTCAGTACTGACAACTTGTGCCGCACTGTGGCTGCCATGACCAAAGGCCTGGTCCAGGAATGCCAGACCATATGCGAAGCATCCAGTGCCGGCACCAATGGTGAGGCGTGTATCAAAATGGGCGTCCTGGGTATCAGGGGAGAAGTGATGAACGGTCTTCCCTCTGTAACAAACCATGCCCTGCCGACACTGCGTTCACTGCTCGACAAGGAGATTTCCCCAGACAGGGCCGGCGCTCTCACTCTGCTGCATCTCATGGCCGGAGTGACGGACACGAACGTGATCAAGCGCAGCAGTCTTGCCACGGCCGAGGTCCTGCGCGAGAATCTGCGCGGTTTCCTGGAAAAGGAGGGAGAGCCGGATACTTCCCATCTTCTGCAGCTCGACAGAGAATACATCAGCTTAAACATCAGTCCCGGCGGCTGTGCCGACTTGCTGGGTATTGCTTTCATGCTTCTCTTTCTTGAAAAAATCACTCTTGCTTGATCTGATGGCAGCACTACACAGCGGGGCGCGCCGTATCCCGGCACAACCGCTCCTCTATGAATTGGTGCCTGCAAGTCTGCCTTTTTCGCTGATTTGTGACATGCCTGCGCAGCCAGAAGCTGTCCGGACTGAAGTCCTGCCTATTGTTTCACGTGAAACACTCAAGACGCAGACGTCAGCCAATGTTGTTCCGATTTACAGGGTATTGCATTCCCGCTTCTTTTCTGAAATATACTGACGACGACGTGATGGCATGCCAGGTCGGAAATTTCTGGTCAGCCACGCGTAACCGGCAAATCAAAAAACTTATCCTTGTTTCACGTGAAACAATACTCAATGGAGCGCTCCGCCTATGGCTCGTGTAATATGCGTTGCCAATCAAAAAGGAGGCGTTGGAAAAACCACCACCTCCATCAATCTGGCCGCCTCTCTGGCCGTGCTTGAACATAAAACCTTGCTTATCGACTGTGATCCACAGGCCAACTCAACCAGTGGACTTGGATGGACCCCTGCACCAGGATGTCTTGATCTGTACTCCGTTTTCTACAAGCCAACATACGAGACCGTTGTCAAAGCCACAGCATCCATCAAGCCGCCCTTTCTCAACCTGTTGCCTGCGACCATTAATCTGGTGGCCGTAGAAGTCGAGCTTGCCAGTGAAATTGGCAGGGAAAATTATCTCAGGGATCTCATCAAGCTCATCAACAATGACTACAAATACATCATTATTGACTGTCCTCCTTCTCTTGGTCTGCTGACCATCAATTCCCTCTGCGCGGCAAATGAATTACTCATTCCCCTGCAGTGCGAGTTTTTTGCTCTGGAGGGGATAGTCAAGCTTATGAACACTTACAAGAAGGTCCGCCAGAAGCTGAACCCTGAACTGTGCATCTCAGGCATTCTGCTGACCATGTACGACAACCGCGTCCGTCTTTCAAAGGACGTGCAGAACGAAATCATGCGCACTATGCCCCAGTATCTGCTCAAGAACATGATTCCGCGCAACGTGCGTCTTTCCGAGGCGCCAAGCTATGGCAAATCCATCATTCACTACGATATCAAGTCCAAGGGAGCCATAGCCTACATAAAGCTGGCCCAGGAAATCATCTCCCGCAAGGCTATCCCCTAGCTGGCAGAGTGTGTTCACGCACTATCTTGTCCTTGAAATGCTTTAATCTGATGGTGGCGGAGCAGCCACTGCAGTGAAAGACGAGCAGCCCGCCTGCATTGGCATTACGCAGATGGAACGGATGCAGGGGATCAGTCCGCCAGTCAGAGGTCTGTTTTCCGCATACTGGACAGACTACGGATGCGTCATACTCATAGTCATTATCCCAGTTCTCCAGAAAGGCCCTGAATTCCTTCAACGACTCCAGTGGAATGCCGCCATGCTTATAGAAAAGTTCCTGCTCGCCGGCTTTGAGATCACGACGCGTCATATCCCAGATCTCACGGCTGAGAACATAGGCAAAGGGCTTTCCGTCAGGCGCGTTGAGGGCGTTGAGATGGGCGGGTAAATCCCTTGGTTCGTCCAGGAGGGGCAGTACCCCACGCAGGGCGTCTACACAGCGCAACCCCAGTTCCGCTGAAATAAAGAAGCACTCACTGCCGTTTTTGACAGCCCGCATATGGACTATATGTGTTTCCAGATCAAACATTTCTCACCTGCACTATGGATTGCCAGCTGTCCGGCTGAACCGGTCTCAAGCCTGCATAACGGTGTTGTACATCAAGGAGTCATCCGTGTCATCGAAAGGACTTGGTCGTGGGCTCGACGCCCTTCTCACAACAGACAGTCTGGCAGCCAGCGAATCTGGCAGCTGCGAGATCTTCAACCTTCCCATCATGTCCCTGATTCCAAACAAAAGCCAGCCCAGAAAGACCATGAGCGACGAAGGTCTTGAGGAACTGGCCAGCTCCATCCGTAGTCAGGGCATCATCCAGCCGCTCCTGGTTCGTCCCATTGCCAGCCAGCCGGGAAAGTACCAGATTCTTGCCGGAGAGCGCCGCTGGCGCGCCGCGCAAAAAGCCGAACTCACCAGCGTGCCGGTGTTCTGCCGCGAAATGAGTGACAGCGACGTGATGATCGTTGCCCTCATGGAAAATCTGCAACGTGAGGACCTTAATCCGGCTGAAGAAGCCATGGCTCTGCAGAACATCAAGGACAAGCTCAACCTTACCCAGGAAGCCCTGGCAGAGCGTCTGGGCAAGAGCCGCTCCCACATTGCCAATGCACTGCGCCTGCTGCAGCTTCCCAAAAAAGCTTTGACCTGTCTGCAAAAAGGTGAAATCACATCCAGTCACGCCCGCTGTCTGCTGGGATTTGCAGACAACCCACAGGAGATGGAGAATTTTCTCGCCTGCATGCTCACCCAAAAGCTCTCTGTGCGCGACTGCGAAAGCATCCTTGCCAACTGGAAGAAAGACGGCACCCTGCCCTGGCATGAGGATGGCGCGAACAAGACACAAGCTCACGTCCAGCGCACACGAAAGAAAAATCCCATTTTGTGCGGCATTGAGAAAAAGCTCAGCAAGGACATGTGTATCAAAACACGTCTCACCGGCACCACACAGAAAGGACGTCTTGTTTTCACGTACGGATCTGAAGAGGAGCTGCACCGTCTTTTGAACACGTTCGGCGTAGATGCAGCCAACCTGTCCGAAGAAGAATCGTCAGAAAATCCATAAGCACTCAGACACGTATACGAGCTGCGTACATGAACTCATAGGGCGTGTCCTCGGGCGTCTCCCACTCTTCGGCAGGCACAAGATCAAAAGATGAACAGACAGCGCGCACCAATTCCCTGTTCTCACTGCGGGTCACAGTACACGTCATGTAGATGACGTCACGCCCTCGCGGTGTCAGCAGGAGCGCACGCTTGAGAAGTGCCCTTTGCGCCTTGAGATACGTATCAGGCGTCCTGTTCCGCAGTTTGATGTCAGGACGCCGCGCCAGGACACCAAGTCCGGAACACGGTACATCAAGAAGTACTGTGCCATCAAAGCGTGTCAGAGGGGGACTGGCTCCGTCGCAGAGCACAGCATAAGGTGCCCGGAGACCGAGTCTCGCACACTCTCCAGGCAAGGACGCAAGCCTCGGCCAGGAAAGATCCGAGGCCAGCGCAACGTTCAGTCCAGCCTCAAGCAGAGCCGTTGTTTTGCCACCAAATCCGCAGCACACATCCCATACCGGAGCCGCAGCGTCCAGTTCGAAGGCGGCAAGGACCATCTGTGAACCGGCAGCCTGCAGGGTCAGCTTCCCCTCCCCTGCCAGTGTATTCAGGCTGATTTCCCTGGGCACGCCATTTGGAAAGGCCACTCCCGTCCTGCCAGCACGCCCAGGCAAAGCGGCGCCGCCAAGACCCAGCAGTTGTTCTCGCAACACTTCCCAGCCGGGACGGCCGGGATTGATGCGCACGCAGGGAACAGACCTGGCAAAGCTTGCTTCCATAATGCGACGCGTCTTCTCCATCCCGCATTCGCGCACCAGAGTACGTCCCAGGGACAGAGGAAAGGAAGTAAACCTGCAGAATGCCGCAAAATCATCTCCATCGCCGGGCTCGCGATAGAAATCCATGTGCATGGGCGCGTCCCCAAGGCGCTGCAGGGCACGCAACCCTCCGTTGGCTGCACCGGCAACTTTTTTCCCGGCGAGAAAACGCACATCTTCCACTGTCTCGTTGATAACAGCATAAGCCGGTGCCCCATCCTGGAAAAGCAGAGCAGCACAGGCACAAACCAGCAGATTGCGCACAGCAGGCGTGAAATCCCTGAACCTCGGAAACACTCTGCCTAACACGTAAAGGCAGCGCGTCTTCGCACGCAGACTGCAGTAGACCAGATCCGTAGCCTGACGCTTGTTTTCCACAGAAAGGGGAATACTTTCCAGGGCACGCGTCAGGGCACGCTGCACGTGTTCTCCCCTTGCCGTCTCCAGCAACGTAACAAGACAGACCTTGCGGGCCGACGGGCGCAGACTGGCGACGCTGACCATAGCCTATGCATCTCCCGGGGCACGCACAAAGCCCACCTCAGTGAGCGTCGCGTGGCAAAGGCGCTGCCCGTTTAAAAAGGCTGCCGCGTCCATGCTCTTCCTGCCTACGGGCTTAAGCCGCTTCACTGCAAGGCAGCCCCCCTCACAGGCGATCAACAGCCTGCCTCTGCTCGCCAGAACCAGTCCGGGATCATGGATCTCATCAGGTGCCGGTTCAGCCTCCTCAAGCACAACAGCCACGTCACCGGAAGGCAGACACAGCGTGACATGCGCCCCTGGATCAGGCGTCACGCCGCGCATGTGACAATCCACCTGAGCCAGCGGACGCCTGACATCCAAAATACCATCGGCCTTGGTAATTCTGGCCGCGTAACTGACCAGGCCGCTCTGCTCCACAGGCCTGATTTCCCCAAGTCTCGTTTTGTCCAGAACGTCCATGACCATGGGCACGGTTTCGGCGGCCATCTTTTGCAACATGGCTCCGGCTGTGAGACGTCCCACAGGCATGCGCTTCCGGGCAAAAACAGGACCTGCATCAAGCTCATACACAATGCGCATAATGCTCACACCCGTTTCACTGACGCCGTCCATAATTGCCCGTTGCGCTGGAGCAGCGCCGCGGTAGGCCGGCAGAAGGGACGTGTGCACGTTGACAGGTTCAATTGTCGGGATGTCCAGCACTTTTTTGGGAAGGATCATACCGTATGCCGCCACCACAAGAAACTCCGGTCTGAAAGCTGCGAGAGCTTCCTGTTCTTCTGCGGGCTTCAGGCTCAATGGCTGCCGCACAACAAGGCCACGCTCCAAAGCCAGAGTCTTTACCGGAGGGGGCAGAAGCTTTTTGCCACGCCCGGCCGGCTTGTCCGGGCGCGTATAGACGCAGCGCACGTCCACCCTGCCGGAATCAAGCAGACCTTTGAGCACGCGTGCCGCAAAGTCAGGCGTGCCCATAAAGACTATTGATGCTTTTTCAACCACTTCTTCACCTTGCTGTCATAAAGGGCACGGCGCAGACGGCTTATCCTGTCTATAAAGAGCACGCCTTTAAGATGATCCGTCTCGTGCTGCACGATAATGGCCTCAAAGCCCTCGATATCACGCTCGAACACCTCGCCATCAAGATTCGTGGCCTTCAGATGTATGCTCTTGGAACGAACCACACTGGCCCTGTAGTCCAGGGGCACGGAGAGACAGCCCTCCTTCTCGCTGACAATTGTATCGTCTGAGAGTGTGACCTCTGGATTGATGAGGACCTGTGGCCGCCTGGGCTCGTCCTTGGCTGCCGGATCGTAGACAACAATCTGCAGATTGACGCCTACCTGAGGAGCAGCCAGGCCAACACCCGGCGCTTCGTACATGGTGGTAAGCATATCGTCTGCCAGTTGCCTGACTTCGTCATTGATTTCCTTAACGGGTTCACACGTACTGCTCAGACGTGGATCAGGATATTTCACTATTTCAAGTATCTTTCCCATGCTGGCTCCACTGCGCTCCCGCAAATGGGGCGCATTGCCCCCGTCTGCGGGATATGGCGAAGCCGGAAAGGCGCACCTTTCCGGCTTGAAAGCTGAATTTAAGGAGAAAAATATATCAGGTGTTCTGCGGCTGTTCGGCCGGGCGCTTTTCCGTTTCGCGCAAACGCAGGCCGAGCTCACGCAGCTGAGCTGGCGCAACAGACGATGGAGCCTGCGTTAACAGGCAGGTAGCCTTCTGCGTTTTGGGGAAAGCAATGACATCGCGAATGCTCTGGCAGCCAGCCAGGAGCATGACCAGACGATCCATACCAAAAGCGATACCGCCGTGCGGCGGCGCGCCAAACTCCAGGGCGTGGAAGAGGAAACCGAACTGCTCCTCGGCGCGTTCGCTGGAAAAACCCAGAGCCTCGAACATCTTCATCTGGGTGTGCGCGGAATGAATACGGATGGAACCACCGCCGACCTCGTTGCCGTTGAGGACCATGTCATAGGCACGCGCTCTGGCTCTGACCGGATCTGAGGACATAAGTTCAATATGTCCGCTCAGGGGCGAAGTAAAGGGATGGTGACAGGCCACATAGCGCTGTTCTTCCTTATCGTATTCAAAAAGCGGGAATTCCACCACCCAGAGGAAGTTAAAGCTGTCTTCCGGGATAAGCCCAAGCTGACCGGCCAGATGCACGCGCAGATTGCCCAGAGCGGCGTTTACCACCTCAGGCTCGCCGGCCTGGAAGAACAATATGTCACCCACATGGGCATCAAGACGCTCTCTGATGGCCTTGCGTTCGTCATCGGAGAGAAACTTGGCTATGGGGGACTGCCACTCGGTCTCGGACTTAATCTTAATCCAGGCCAGTCCCTGGGCTCCATAAATGCGCACAAAATCAGTCAGCGCGTCGATTTCCTTGCGCGTCAGGCTCTCGCCGCCCTCCACCTTGAGGGCCTTGACCATGGGCGCACTGGCAAAGAGCTTGAAGCCCGAGCCGCGCACAGCATCAGTGAGCTCCACCAGCTTCATGCCAAAACGCGTGTCAGGCTTGTCCACACCATAATCACGCATGGCTTCTTCCCAGGTCAGGCGCGGGAACGGGGTCTGTATATCGCGTCCGAGTACGTCATGGAAGATTGTCTTCATGAGGTTTTCCGCCACAGTCATGACGTCTTCCTCATTGACGAAACTCATTTCCAAATCAATCTGTGTAAATTCAGGCTGCCTGTCGGCGCGAAGATCCTCGTCGCGGAAACAGCGCACAATCTGGAAGTATTTCTCAAAACCAGCCACCATAAGCAGCTGCTTGAACAGCTGGGGTGACTGCGGCAGGGCGTAGAAGCAGCCGTTGTTCAGACGGCTGGGCACCAGAAAGTCCCGGGCACCTTCAGGTGTAGACCTGGTGAGCACCGGGGTCTCCACCTCATAGAAGCCCTCCCCGTCCAGAAAGTGGCGTACGGCCTGCGTGATTTTGTGACGCAGCACAAAGTTCTTCTGCATGCCTGGACGGCGCAGATCGAGGTAACGCCACTGCAGGCGCAAATTCTCACCGGCCTCGCAGCGATCCTCGATGGCAAAGGGCGTGGTTTTCGATGTATTGAGCAGCTTCCACTCGTATACTACCACCTCGATTTCGCCTGTCTTCAGGTTAGGATTGGTCATGCCTTCCGGGCGGGGACGGACACGTCCCTTGACGGCGATGACGTACTCAAGGCGCAAAATGCTGGCGCTTTCGTGTGCCTGCGGCGAAATGTCCGGAGAGAAGACCACCTGGGTGAGCCCCATGCGGTCACGAAGATCTACGAAAATGAGTCCGCCGTGATCGCGGCGGAACTGCACCCAGCCCATAAGGCAGACGTCCCTGCCGACGTCAGCCGCGGTGAGCTCGCAGCGGGACGACGTTCTTTTCCAGTCACCCAGGTCAGTGATATATTTGGCGTGCTCCTGCTGGAGATCCACAGTTTGTTCAGCCATGATGTTCTAATCCTTTTGCGTGAGAGCGCTGGCAAGCGCGTCCAGGGAAACGTCCTGCTGTATGCCCTTGTCCATATCCTTGACAGCAGCAACCTGACGGGCCAGCTCGTTACTGCCGAGTATGATTGCGAATCGGGCGCCAGATTTACCAGCCTGGCGCATGGAGGACTTCATGCCGGCTACAGCATAGCCCATCTCGCCGGAAAGTCCGGCTTCGCGCAGGGTGCGCGTCACAAGGAAGCCGGTGGCGATGCAGGTGTCATCGAGGCAGAGCACGTAGAAATCCTTTCTCTCTGGTTCCAGCTGGCCGAGCAGCAGGGCAAGGCGCTCCATACCGCACGCAAAACCGATGCCTGGCACATCAGGACCGCCCAGATTACGAATCAGGCCGTCGTAACGTCCGCCACCGGCTACCGCGGTCTGAGCGCCGATAGCATCGCTCTGCAGCTCAAAGGTTGTGCGGCAGTAGTAGTCCAGGCCGCGCACCAGACGGTGATCCTGCTCATACTGGATGCCGCTGTCGCGCAAAAGCCCGGTGACAGTATCATAATGGGCGCGGCAGGCGTCACAAACGTAATCAACAAAAACGGGTGCTGTCCGCAGCGCCTCGAGATCATGATCGCGCTTGCAGTCAAGCACACGCAGCGGATTGCTGTGCAGACGACGCTGACAGTCCTCGCACAGCGTTTTCTCGTGCCGGCACAGATGCTCAACAAGAGCCTCCCGGTACTTCGGCCGGCACACGGGACAGCCCAGAGTATTGAGACGCAGACTGAGACCACCTATGTCTAGAGCGGAAACATAGTGCACAAGCAAGCTGATGACTTCGGCGTCTGCCGCAGGGGCGGGCGTGCCGATGAGCTCGCAGTCTACCTGATGAAACTGGCGCATACGCCCCTTCTGGGGACGTTCACAGCGAAACATGGGCCCGAAGGTAAAGAGCTTGGACACGGATTCCCTGGCGTGCATGCTGGCGTTGATGTAAGCACGCATGACGCCGGCTGTGGCCTCAGGGCGCAGGGACTGCAGTCTGCCGTGAGCGTCGGGAAAGGTATACATCTCCTTCTGCACCACGTCAGTCTCTGTCCCAATACCGCGGGCGAACAGCTCCGTGTATTCCATAATGGGTACACGGATCTCCTTGAAGCCGTACAGGGAGAACACGCGCCGACAGGTTGATTCCATAAACTCAAAGACCGCGGCGTCATTCTCGAGCAAATCCGCGAAACCATTGATACGGCTGATACTCATCGACAAAATCAGGCACCTCCTCCCCTGTTATCGGGAAGGCGCAGCCTCCTCCTGGTAGACAAACTCACGGGCCAGCCGGCAAAAAAGCAGCCCGCTTATGAAGAAAACGCACGCAAAAAACGGCGCGACACGTTTTATCCGCGTAAAAAAATCGCCCAAAGGCCGTATCATTACCGGGCAAGGAATGCCAGAGAAAAATGCGTGTCATCCCACCCGCAGCCTTGTCACTCCCTGCAAAAAAAAGCAGCAGCCCGGGGATGTCGTGCATCAGCAGGCTGCGTCCGACAGGTCAGCGCTCCATCTCAAATTTACCGTATTGCCCGCAGGGCCTGACTGGATAATCGCCGTCAAAACAGGCCGTGCAGTAATGGTCGGAATGCATGACCGAGCGCAACAGCCCTTCTCTGCTCAAATAGTGCAGGGAATCCACGTCAAGGATCTTCCGGATTTCCTCAAGACTGTGGTTGGCGGCGATGAGCTCGCTTGGAGATGCGAAGTCAATACCGTAGTAACAGGGAAAACGTACGGGAGGACAGGAAATACGGATATGCACTTCCTTGCTGCCAAGCTCACGCAGTTTTTTGACACGCGTAATCATCGTCGTGCCACGCACTATGCTGTCGTCTACTATGCAGATGCGCTTGCCATCAATCATGGAGCGCACGGGGTTGATCTTTACCCGTACGCCAAAGCTGCGCATGCTCTGGCTTGGCTGGATGAAGGTGCGCCCTACATAGTGATTGCGGATCATGGCGTGCTCGTAAGGCAGTTCAGCACATTGCGAGAAACCGACTGCCGGATACACGCCGGAATCTGGAAAGGGCATGATGAAGTCCACGTCCGGCGTCGACTCATACGCCAGCTGCCATCCCATTTGTTTACGACAGGAATAGACCTGTTCTCCAAAAACATAGGAGTCTGGTCTCGCAAAGTAAACGAGTTCGAAAATGCACTGCCGCGGACGATCGGGCATGTTTTCCGTTAAAGACAGGCTCACCTCGCCCTCGGGGGAAATAACGTACACTTCGCCTGGCTTGATGCTGTGCTCATATTCTGCGTCCATGAGATCAAAGGCGCAGGTTTCTGAGGCAATCACCGGGGCTCCATCCAGACGCCCCAGAGAAAGCGGATGAAAGCCATGGGGATCACGCACGGCCACCAGCAGGGATTCGAACATGAAGATCAGGCAGTAGGCACCGTGCAGGCGGACACAGGTAGCCCGGACAGCTTCCACGAAATCGTGCTTTGCCATCTCGCGCACAAGAATGTGCATGATGACCTCTGTATCCGAACTGGCATGGAAGATAGCCCCGTCATTCTCAAGCTCACGACGCAGCTCTATGGCGTTCACAAGATTGCCGTTATGAGCAATGGCAATATTCTTTCCCTTGTAATGGATAAGCAGCGGTTGGGCGTTGTCTATGGAAGGGCGTCCGGTGGTCGAGTAGCGAACGTGCCCGACACTGATGTGGCCGGGAAGCTTTTTCAGATGCTCTTCCTCAAAGATGTCCGGCACAAGCCCCATGCCTTTGTACTGATGGTATTGCCCAGTATCGTCGATGCTGACTATGCCCGCGCTTTCCTGCCCTCTGTGCTGCTGGGCGTAAAGTCCGAAATACGTCAGACGCGAAGCTTCTTCGTGACCGTAAACAGCAAAAAGTCCGCATTCATGATGTATCATCAGGAAGCTCCACTCACGGCGCTCTGCAGGGAGAACGCCCGAGAAATGCACCATGAACGGCCATTAACCGAGATCATGGGCGCTGAAAGAGTTGAACGACTAATCCTCTTCCATGTTCCGGGATATGGCTCCGTCATCGATGCGATCGCAGGCCACGACGCAGGCTCCGGCATCAAGGTTGACGATTTTGACACCCATGGTGGCCCTTCCCTTGGTCAAAATATCGCCGGCGCTGATGCGGATAATTTTATTTGTGGAAGTGAGCACCACCAGACCGTCAACGTCCTTGACAGGCATGGCAGCGACTACGTTGCCTGTCTTGTTCGTGACCTTGAAATTAATGATGCCGCTGCCGCCGCGGGACTGCAGCCTGTATAAATCGGCACTGGAGCGCTTGCCATACCCCTTTTCCGAAACGGACATAATGGTCGTGGTCATGTCGCTGCCCTTGAGGATAACGGCGGCCACAACCTGGTCCTGTTCCTTCAGGGACATCCCCTTGACCCCTCTTGCGCTTCTGCCAGTTGGCCTTGCCTCGCTGCAGGCGAAGCGGATGGCATAGCCGCGTTTGGTAATGAGCACAGCATGATCGTTTTCGCGCAGGTCACGCACCAGCACCAGGCTGTCATCTTCCTTAAGATCAACGGCGATGATGCCCTTGCGCGTACCGTGCGAGTACAGTGAGGCCTGCGAGCGCTTCACCATACCGGAACTGGTCACGAAAAAGAAGTATTTGTCTTCCGCAAAGCTGCGCAGAGCCAAAGCATTGGTCACCCACTCACCATCGCCCAGGGGAATCAAATTGTTGAGATGGACGCCCTTGGCCGTGCGGTTGCCCTCGGGCACCTGATAGACCTTGAGCGGGTACATGCGCCCCTTGTTGGTAAACAGGCAAAGATGCTGATGGTTGGTGGTGGTCAGAAATTCCTGCACGTAGTCGTCTTCGGACGTGTACATGCCGGCAATGCCCTTTCCTCCGCGATGCTGCTGATGGTAGTTCTCAAGGCTCGTGCGTTTGATGTAGCCGCGTCGCGACAGCGTGATGACCATTTCGTCGTCGCTGATCAAATCCTCCACTTCTATGCCCGTGGCCTCATCAAGAATGATTTCACTCATTCTGGGCGTAGCGTAGGCAGCGCGCACGGCTTGGATTTCGTCACGGATGACGCTGCGCAGGATCTGCGGTTCGGCGAGAATTGACTTGAAGTAAACGATATTGTGCAGCAGCTCCTTGTATTCGTTCTCGATTTCCTCGCGCTGCAGGCCGGTAAGACGCTGCAGGCGCATGTCGAGGATGGCCTTTGCCTGCACCTCGTCAAGGTCAAAGCGCACCATCAGTCCTTGTCGCGCCATATCCGGACTGGACGAGGCGCGGATAAGTGCCACCACTTCGTCTATATTGTCAATGGCTATGCGCAGTCCCTCGAGAATGTGCGCCCTGGCTTCAGACTTTTCGAGATCAAAGCGCGTGCGACGGATGACCACCTCGCGCCTGAAATCCAGGAAGGTAGTGAGGGCAGTCTTGAGATTAAGCAGGATGGGCCTGTTATCCACCACAGCCAGCATGTTGATGCCGAAGCTGGTCTCAAGCTGAGTATATTTATAGAGATACTTGGTGACAATGTCAGGGATAACGCCGCGGCGCAGATCGACCACAATGCGGATACCGCGACGATCCGACTCGTCGCGCAAGTCAACGACACCGTCAATCTTGCGCTCGTTGATAAGCTGGGAGATTTTCTTGACCAGCAGCGACTTGTTCACACCGTATGGTATTTCACGGATAACCAGTGACTTGCTGTTCTTTGCCCTGTCCTCCACTTCAACGCGTCCACGGATTTTTACAGTGCCGCGCCCTGTGCGGTAGGCATCAGACAGCCCCTTTCCGGCATAGACCAGACCCCTGGTGGGAAAATCAGGCCCCTTGACGACGTTCATCAAGGCGTCCACATCTGCGTCGGGGTTGTCAATGAGCATGGTCACTGCGTCACACAGCTCACCAAGATTGTGGGTAGGGATATTGGTGGCCATACCTACGGCAATACCCGAGGATCCATTGAGAAGCAGGTTGGGCACCTTGGTAGGAAGTATGGCTGGTTCATCCAGGGAGCCGTCGTAATTGGGCCTGAAGTTGACGGTATTTTTTTCAAGATCGCCAAGAAATTCCCCGGTGATCCTGGCCATGCGCACTTCCGTGTAGCGCATGGCAGCCGCAGAGTCACCATCAATGGAGCCAAAGTTGCCCTGCCCGTCTACAAGAGGCTCACGCATATTGAAATCCTGAGCCAGACGGACCAGAGCGTCGTACACAGCCGTATCTCCGTGAGGATGGTACTTGCCTATGACGTCGCCGACGACTCGGGCAGACTTCTTGTGGGCCCTGTTGTAAGTGTTGCCGAGCTCGGACATGGCGTAGAGGATACGCCTGTGTACGGGCTTGAGACCGTCACGCGCATCTGGAATGGCGCGACCGATAATCACCGAGAGAGAGTACTCCAGATAGGAGCGACGCAGTTCTTTCTCGATGTCAATATGATGCTCACTGGTATTGATGCTCACTGTAACCTCAAAACGTCAACATGCGAACAGCTGCTGATGGTACTCTTGCCGCTTCTGGGCTCAGATATCCAGGTCCTGGACCCTGAGGGCATTGCGCTCGATGAATTCACGCCGCAACTCCACCCGATCGCCCATGAGTTCCTGAAAGGCGTCATTGGCCTGCTCAGCGTCCTCGACCCGCACCTGGAGCAGTACCCTGTTCTCGGGATTCATGGTGGTGACCCAGAGCTGCTCCGGATTCATTTCGCCAAGGCCCTTGTAGCGCTGAATGTTGAAACCCCTGCGAGCCTCGTCAAGCACAGTGTCAAGCAGGGCAAAGCTGTCCTTCAAAGGAACAGTGCCATTGTCCTTTTTAAGCGTGAAGCTCTCTCCGCCGTAATTGCGGCGCAGGTCATCATAGAAGGACCAGCCGTGCCGGTAGGTTTTGGACGTGAAGAATTCCAGCGGACGCTGTGTCTGATGGCTCTGCTCATTCTCGAAGTTGACGAAAATGCGCTCCGTGCCGTCCTCCTCGGTTACGCTTGTGACGTGACACATATACCCATGTTCTTTCAGCCAGTGACGTGCGGAACTGTTGGCGTCGCGGAGCAGAGTGTCGTCCTCGATTTTGTCAGGACACGTCACAAGTGCAAGATAAAGCGCCTTGGGCAGTCCCGTCAGCTCAGCCTGGTCTACAGTCTGCTTGAGGGTTTCTATGTCCTTGAGCAAATCAGTCAGCTCCCTGCCCCTGAGCTCCCTGTCATTGCTGGTGCCTACGACCACGTTTTCGCTGACTCTGTTGAGCAAAAAAGCATT
>CAZJPT010000005.1:22858-25033 GCA_964547835.1 uncultured Desulfovibrio sp. | reverse complement strand
GGTTGTTAAGACCGGTAAATATGCTCTCCTTTGTAATACGCAGGGCTCCTGTGAGGATGGCAAACTTAAGATAGGGATTTGTTTTCAGTGCTCGGGAGAGGAAATTGCGCATGAACAAAATCATCTCATCATAGTATTCTTGGTCTGCTGCTTTTGCGACAGGGACATCGTATTCGTCGATCAGCAAAATGGCGGGTTTTCCATAGTGTCTGTACATGACTTTCGTCAATATGAAAAGCGCATTGCTGAGTGTCACTCTATCAGCTTCCATGCTGTGCAGTAGTTTGAGCTGGTTTTGATCTTTTGTCTTAATGGCAGAACTGTTCAAAAGCTCGTCGTTCTCACTACATATCTCGCTGACAAGATCCTGTATCCTTTTTAACGCATCCGCAAACGTACTGGAATTAACGTCTTTCAACGTGATCGAAATCACAGGATACTGATGCATCCACTCCTGACAGAGTTTTTCGTTGGCGGAAACGGCAAGACCTTCAAAAAGGTTCTGCCCGTCTCCCTGCTTTCTGATATCAAAGAACTCGGCAAGCATGGACATGAACAATGTCTTGCCGAAGCGCCTTGGCCTGGTAAACAGGGTGGCATCGGCCGGATCATAAAGGAACTGCTCCAGGAATCCTGTTTTATCGACATAATATGCATCATTTTTGCGCAAGTTGGCAAACTTTTCCGTTAAAAGAATTTTGAGGCGCATGACGGCTTCTCCATTGCCCTGACGTCCGGTACAGCACTGCTGAGGAACCACGAGGAATTAACATGATGCCTTTTCTTGCTTAGAGGAGATCTCAAAACTCTGGATACACCATCTTAACACATTGCTTTTATATACAGCATTGTGGGTTTTGAGATCTCCTCTGAGATGTCTTCTCAGGCACCAGCAAGGGGTGTTTCTTCATGAAATGAAGATACAGGTCCTAATCCTACTGATAGGGTCTTCAATGGGTCAAAAATATCTGTTCTCTGTGACCAAAAAGAAATGCCAATGGGATTCACTATTTCATGAGCAAATAATCACGATTCAAAACTTCTAGAAAAAACGATTATATGCGGTTCACTTCTTTCATTGCTTGATGTTGATACAAGAAGAAAAATGATGTATCTATGTCTTAACAAGGGTTATGATGGAGAATAATCTGAAGAATGTGCTTACATGTATGGATATACAAGCCATATTAGAACATGAAGCGATGAAATTGTAGATAAAATAAAAGGGAAGAAGCCCAAAAGATGTGCCATTAAGCGCTGTTTTGGATGGCTAAAAGGTTTTCGCTATATCAGAACGAGATACACAGTTTATTCCCGTAATTTCAAGGCATTAGTAGGGTTGGGCCTCGCCTCCATGCTCGCTAGGCGCCTTTTGGAGGTTCACTCAAAGGAAGAGCTGGTTGCCCAAATGCTCGACATCGACTGGGCTGATTACTTCAATTGGGTGAAAGAGCGACGTGCTGCCGC
This sequence comes from uncultured Desulfovibrio sp., assembly GCA_964547835.1. Taxonomy (GTDB): domain Bacteria; phylum Desulfobacterota; class Desulfovibrionia; order Desulfovibrionales; family Desulfovibrionaceae; genus Desulfovibrio. Next base: position 23,566 of record CAZJPT010000005.1, on the reverse strand, counting down.
CGCTTAAGCCCCTAGGCGACAGGGTCGGGATGACTGACTTGGCTGAGATTTATTACAGCAATTCAAATAGCTTAAGTTTTGAAATCTCCTCTTAGTGTGGGGTGACTCGTCAGCCCTGCTTGTGCCATGCGGCATAACACCTTGTTCATGGAACAGGCATCATGACCATACACTGCCTGACCGCCGGGGAGCGTGGCCGGAAAATTCTTCAGGCCGTGAAAGAGTGCTTGCAGAAATGGCCTGGCGTCGGTAGGCTACGAAGCATAGCAGACGTCCTTTGGAGTTGAAAGTGACGCTGCGCCGTGGCACCGCGGCGGCACGCAGACTGATTTAAGAAAGGCGAACGGGCTGGCTTGTGCTCTGAGCCGGGACTCGCCCCTTCCTTAAACATACAGCGTGACCATTCCCGCGTCCTGCATGCGCCCTGTCGTCATGCACGACAGCAACGCCCTGTTGACAGCGCCACCAGGCAGCGGCCCCGGGGCCGCATCTGTGGATCAAAATTTCAGCCGTTACGACAGCCGGAGGTGTCACCCGACCAGTCGCACAACGGCAGCAACCAGGGAAACAACGGAGCTGCACTCCCACTCCTGCCGGATGCGTACGGTGGGAGCAACCCAGCAGACAGAGACATTGATGAAACGCGCGCTTACCGCCCTTTTCGCCACCACCTTTCTGATTCTGGCCATGGCGGCAACCTGTCCGGAT
>CAZJPT010000005.1:7885-22848 GCA_964547835.1 uncultured Desulfovibrio sp. | reverse complement strand
ATCGCTGAAGCTGCCCGCATGGGTGGCGGTCGCTCCTTCGGCAGTCAGCCCTCCATGAGCCAGCCTGCCAGAAATCCCATGCAGTACAACCGTCAGGCAACCACGCAACAGGCTCAGCCAGCAGCGCAGGCGGCCAGGCCAGGTCTTGGTTTTGGCGGCGGTCTTCTCGGCGGCCTCCTGGCCGGCTCCCTGATTGGCTCGCTGCTCACCGGCGGCGGCCTCGGTGGAGGTGGTTTCCTCGACATCATCCTGCTGGTCATTGTCGGCTGGCTGATCTACGCCTTCATTAAGAGGAAGCGTCAGCAGGCGGCCTATCAATCGGCCCAGGACAGCTACCCTAATTACCAGGAGCCCTCCCGCATTGACAATACCATGCGCAGCGCCTCAGCCGGCAGCGCATGGGACGCCCTGCGCGGCAATCAGAACCAGTCAGCCCAGCCCACAGGTTCGGTCTCCTTTGATTCCAACATTCCCGCCGGCTTTGACGTGGAGAACTTCATCAAGGGTGCCAAGATGGCCTATACACGCATGCAGGCCTCCTGGGACAAACGCGACCTTGAGGATATCTCTCATTTCGCCACGGAAGGCATCATGCGCGAGCTGCGCAAACAAATGGCCGATGATCCCAACCCCGGCCGCACTCAGATCGTCATGCTCAACGCCACTCTGGTAAGCGTTGAGGAGTTCGGTGATATGGACCGCGCCCAGGTCTACTTCGACGCCCTGCTCATCGAGGATCCGCGTCAGACCCAGCCAGCCAACGCCAGAGAACTGTGGACCTTTGTCCGCAAGCATGAGAGCGGCAACTGGAAGCTGGATGGTCTGCAGCAGATCGAAGGCTGCTAGCGGCGTATCCTGGTCACAAATATTTGCCAGTTCCCCTGCCGGAGCCTTTTTGGGGCTCCGGTTTTTTTCCCGGCTTCTGCGCATCTGTTGCGGGCGCGCAGCAATAAGAGAATTCCATGGAAGAATCAGCCATACAAAAAGGCGACAATGTCTTTCGCCTGTTTCAAATGAACATCGAGGAGGCCAGTAAGAATTACGCCAGGGTCTCCATGCCCATTACCGAGATTACCCGCAACGGCATGGGTTTTGTGCACGGCGGCGTGCTTTTCTCCCTTGCCGACATCACCTTTGGAGCCGCAGCCAACTTCGGCCAGAAAACCGGCACAGTGACAACGTCCAGCAATATGAATTACCTCGTCCCAGCTACAAAGGGGCCCATTGTCGCCGAAGCAAAGTGCATCCGTCACGGCCACCACATAGTTATTTACGACGTCAACGTTTATGACGCCGACAAGGTTCTGGTCTGCCACGGCACCTTCCAGGGTTTTCGTACAGACTACTCCTTCAGCAATATAAAACCATGACGCATCATCTTGTTTTTTGCGTGGCTCGACTCTGCTGAAAGCACGATTGCCCCAGCAGATGACACGCAGACGTTTCGTCATCTGTGACGCAAAGACTGCGAAGCTGATGACAGGCCGTGAGGAACGCGGAAGACGCGCCCCGCAGGCGTCACCACAGGCAGCTTCCAATCAAGGACAGGTGCGTACACTGGCCCCACGGGCACCAGGAAAAATCCCCTTTGCGGGATTTTTCCTTTTTTTTTTCCGGCTCCGATCCAGCCTGCACAACTTCAATCTCCGCCCAGGCTCATTGTCAGAAAAGCAGCGCCGTCGCCAGTCCCAGGAAAACGAAAAATCCCGCCCCGTCCGTGATGGTGGTCAGGAAGATACTTGAGGCCTGTGCCGGATCACGTCCGAGCGCCCTGAAAATAAGGGGGATGGAGCCGCCGGCAATGGCACCGAGCACCATGTCACACCACAGCGCACCTCCCATGACAGCGCCTATCAAGGGAACACCCGTAAAAATCCAGGTCCCGGCGAAGGCCAGCAGACTCATGACCAGTCCGGTCACAAAGCCGATTTTCCCTTCGCGCAACACGGCCATCCAGGCCTTGCGTACATCAAAACGATCCATAGCCAGCTGTCTGATCATGACAGCCAGAGCCTGCTGGCCGGAATTGCCCCCCTGGTTGGCAACCATGGGCATGAGCACGGCCAGCACGGCCATCTGGGCGATAGTGCCATCGAACTTATAGACAACCGAGGCAGACAGGGCAGAGTTGATCATATTGACACACAGCCAGGGCAGACGCTTGCCCACGCTCTCAAGCCACGGCGTCTCCACGGTCTCCTCAGGGTCTGCGCCCACCATGCCGAGCATGTCCGAACTGGCTTCCTCATGCATGATGTCCATGATGTCGTCGTAGGTGACAACGCCCAAAAGATGGTTTTCGTAGTCCACCACTGGCAGAGCCATGAAGTTGTAGTGACTGAGCTCGCCAGCCACATCGCGCTTGTCGGTATCAAAGACCACGCTGACAACACTCTGGCCGGCAACGGCGTCTGCAAGGACAGTGCCCGGTCTGGCCAGCATGAGATCGCGCAGAGAGAGCACTCCCACAAGTTTTTCCTCGGCATCCACCACGTAGCCGTAGTAGGGGATTTCCTTGTCCTCCTCCATCTCGTGACGGATATGGCTGATGGCCTGATCCACAGTCCAGACGTCCATGAGCAGGATAATCTCGATGTTCATGACGCCGCCGGCCGAGTCGGGCGGGAAATTGAGCAGATTGCGCAGCTCTTCCGAATCTTCCCTGGTCAGACGTCCGAGCAGCTCATCGCGGTGGTCCTCATCCAGCTCGTCGAGCACATCTGCCGCATCGTCCGGATCCATTTTCGCGATAATCTGGGCGGCGTCGTCGGCGTCCAGGTTTTCCAGCACGTCAACGGCCACGTTCTCGTCAAGCTCAGCCAGGGCCTCAGCCGCATCCTCACGATTCATACGTTTGAGGGCGCAGACCTGGGCCTGGAGATCGAGGTTCTCGAGATGGTCAGCCAGGTCTGCAGGATGCACAAAGGATGCCTCTGCCGCCGCTTCGCGGCATTCCTGACTCACTTCACCGTGATCCTTGTCCACGGCATGGTCTCTGTCAGTCTGCCTGCTCCTGACAGCGTCATCAAAAGACCGATGCTCTTGTGCGTGGTCCGCAGCAGACGCTGTGTCCGGAAGCGTCCTGACCTTCCCTTCCGTCCCGGGGAGCATGTCTTTTTCTTTCGTCGTGTCCTTGCGGACGCCGTCCTTTCTTTCCATGTTCCCTCCTGGTCCGACATTGCCAGCGCCCTTTTTCTGCATCGGTGTCCCGTGCGGGCGCTTTCTCTTACCAAAAGGACCCTTGAGCGACAAGATGCCTGTCATTCAGTCCCTGACGCCCGTGCCACCCGCAAAATTCCGCAAACAGCCGCCATGTGACACAAATCTGCAGCAACGGAGCAGTACATGCCCAAATCTGCGCTCGTGAACATTGTGCAGGACCCCGGGAGGCGAAAGCCAGGGAGGCTTGCATGGAAGAAGCTCGAATCCCCCGCCTTCAGGCAGGGGTTGTCAAGACATGTCCAGCTTCGCTTCAGGGCCTTTGAGGCCCTCAACAAAGCGCCTGACAACATCCTGGACTTCGCTGATGCCCTGATGCGCGTACAAGCTCTGTATCCATGCGCCGGGAATGGCCTGCCAGCCATAGTACAGACCGGCCAGTGCACCGGTCACGGCAGCAGTGGTGTCTGTGTCCAGGCCCAGGTTAACGGCCTTGAGCACAGCCCCGGAAAAGCTTTCCGTAGTCATAAGGCACCATAAACCGGCCTCCAGTGTGTCCACCACAAACGCCGATGAACGTATGTCGCTCATCGCAAGCAGGCGAATGTCATCTTGCAGCACGCGTGCGTATCTGCCGAGGGTGTCCTGATCAAAAAAGGGCGCGTACGCGGCAAACTCACGGCGCAGGATGGTATAAGCACCGGCTGGATCTGCGCCGTGCGCCAGGGCGTCCAGCATCTGTATCTGCAGACAGCAGGCGCACACGGACCAGGGATGCGCATGGGTAACTGCGGACACGGCACGCACTGCCTCGTAGCGCCTGCGCGGATCGCGCTCACCGAGAAGCGCCAGAACCAGCGGGGCCACGCGCATGAGCGAGCCGTTGCCGTTATCGCGCTCACTGCTTCCCCCGGCCTGTTCCGGCTCTACCCCCTGTGCCAGACGTTCAATAGCCCTCATGGTCGTCCTCCCGATGCCAAAGGCTGTACCACCGGGTGTGTACCGGCCCTCCAGCAGCCATGCCTGACAGTTTCTGGCGAACAGGGCGATGTCCACACTTCCGTCGCGGACGCTGTCTGCCAGCGCCAGAGTGAGGGATGTGTCGTCAGACCAGGCTCCGGCGGCCTGTCCATGTGAGCCCCCGGACAGCATACCGGTCACGTGAAGGTCTCCCCTCGCACGTCCCTCTGCGGGCACACCCAGAGCGTCACCGACGGCGACGCCAAGCACGAGACTCAAGGCCGCTTCGTGTATTTCCCCATGAGACGGCGTGATGCTGTTTGTCTGCATAACAGTCCTCTTCCAGCAAGTCTGAGAGTGACGCCTCCTGCGCCTGAAGGCGGAGTGCCTTTGGTTCTCTACCATAGCTTCCCCGGCTGCGCATCAGAAGGTCCTGCACCATGTCTAAAGCACAGACGCAGGCATGCCCTCTGTGCCTTCTTCTTTATCCGCTCATCTGCCGCCTCAGCAAGCCAGACACGCGGACACTGCATGGACGGCGCATCTAAAGCTCTGAGTGGACAAGTTCTGCCCGGGCCGGGTGCATGATTTCCACATTGCTGACATGCGCTGCAGCTTGCTCCTGCCTTGTCATAACTACCCCCTCATGATGGCCGGGAGAGTGGATCGCAGCAAAACAGGCGTCTTTTCAATCCAACGGAAAAATGCTAGTTGTTCTGTTTCCGGTAAAGGGGGCGACGACAGGCGCTCATTCCTTTTCCGGCGGCATCTACTCACAACACAGGATCCCGCGACTGGTTTCGCGTATTGCGTCCGGGAGACATGAGCTTATGAAAAAATTACTCCTTGTCGCGGCCTCCATGGCAGTCCTCATGGGCATCCTCCTGATTGGTGCCGGTGCCGTCTTCAAGCCCTCGGTCGAGGACGTCACGAGATACGCCCTCACCAATCTCGGCGGTCCGGGCATGTCGACCGTGGACAAGGTGGAATTTTCCTTTCTGACCAGAAGCATCACTGTCACGGGCTGGAAGAGAACGAGCGCCAGGACCGATGTCCCTGTCGCTTCCTGCGCCACCATTACGGGTACGGTGACTGTGCGCGGCATGCTCACCTGTCTGCCCATTTTTGGCAATATTTTCTATGACGCGGACACTCTCGTGCCTGTCATGCAGGATGTGCGCATCAGCCAGCTGACCTGGGACGGGCACAATCTGCGGGGTGAGGCGCAAACCATTTTCGCTGACACCCTCACCATGCCCTATTCTCTGGCCAGACAGTTTGCCGGCGGCCAGAGGCCGCCCTTTGCCAGTACTGTCAACGGCGTGCGCATGAACAGGCTGCACATAAGCGGGCTTTGCCTCAATGCCTATCCTGCCGCCAGATACGACAACCTGACCGTACGCGCCGACGACATCGAATTTCTGGAAACAGCCGGAACAAATGCCAGTCTCGCCACCCTCGACAATCTGATTTTTGACGACGACAATGCCACAGTGACCGTGCGTCACCTGCGCTTTGAGAAGCTGCACATTACGCCCGAGCTGCTGAGTGAGCTGCTTGCCTTCATCCCGCGCACCGCATATGGCATACCGGACTCGCTCTTGAACTGCTTCACTGATAACGGCCCCCTGTACGCCAGGACCGTATCCGAAAACATCACCTGCAACGGCACAAACACCTATTCCTGGACAGCTGGCAGTATCGAGCACGTCTGGGACAGGGAACAGGCAGTCATACACTGCCGTGACGTTACCCTGTCCAGCGAGATTCTTGCCGACCTGCCCATGTACACCAGTGGACTGACACATCTTGAACTTGAATGCGACATTTCCATTGACTTTCCCGACGACGTTGTACGACTAGGCATTGATCTGCGCTCCCCTGAACTGGCCGACGTGCGCCTCGGCCTTGAAATTCTTGAGGATGATCAGCTTGGCAACCTTTCCCTGACCATGACCGATCACGGGCTCACCCCGCGTCTCTCCCTTGCTGTGGCTCCAGATGCACACGCTGCCGGCATGTTTCTCAAGGCCGGCGTCATGAGGTTGTGTCAGAACGATACACCCGCTGATCAGATGCACTGCCAGCGCCTTGCCGACTTTGTGGATGCCCCGGGCACCTTCAGCCTCCACCTGTATGAAGGCCGGACAGTCGATGTGATGACCATGCTCTATGCTGCAGCCGGCAATTTCGGCAGTATATTCTCTGTTGAAGTCAAGCCCTCAACCAGAACGCTCAGCAGACAGTGCGAAGACTTGCTCGCCGGCAGGACAGGCTCATGAGAACCCTGAAGCTCAAACGCGGTGAGGAACGCCGCCTCAAAAGCGGGCACCTGTGGATCTTCTCCAACGAGGTGGACACCCGCTCAACGGCCATCACCGAGTACACCCCTGGCGAAGAGGTCCTGGTCACGGACTACCGGGGCACCTTCATAGGCGCAGCCTGCGTAAGTCCGCACTCGCTCATCTGCGGACGCGTCTACTCCCGCGAAAAGCGCCCCCTGGACGAAGACCTGCTGCGCCAGCGCCTCAGACAGGCCCTGGACCTTCGTGAGCACCTCTATGAAAATGGCTGCTACCGCATGGTCTTCAGCGAAGGAGATTTTCTGCCAGGCCTGGTGGTGGACCGTTTTCGCACGCACCTTTGCCTGCAGGTGACTACCATAGCCATGGAACAGCGCCGGGACATGCTGCGTGCCATTCTGCGCGATCTTGTCCGCCCCTCCTCACTGCTCTGGGATGACACGGTACCAGCCCGCGCCCTTGAGGGACTCCCGGTCATGGACCGTCACGCTGATGGCGACGTCCCCGGAGAGTATTCTCTCATGGAAAACGGCTGTAATTTTCATGTGCCAGCTCTTGATGGCCAGAAAACGGGCTGGTTCTATGATCAGCGCTACAACCGCCATACAGCTGCCACTCTGGCAGCTGGCAGGGATGTACTGGACGCCTTCTGCTATGCAGGCGGCTTCGGCGTCACCTGCGCCCGTGCCGGCGCCCGCTCCGTTGTCTACCTGGACTCCTCTGCCAGAGCCGTCAGCAAGGCCCTCGACAATCATCACCGCAACGCCGATTCTCCCTGTGAAGGCATCATTGGCGATGCCTTTGAGACGCTGCGGCAGCTCCGCGAACAGGGACGCTGCTTTGATTTGGTCAGCATTGATCCCCCGGCCTTCATCAAGCGCCGCAGGGATTTCAAGGAAGGTCTCAACGCCTACCGCCGCCTGCAGCTTCTGGCCGCGCAGCTGGTGCGCGACGAGGGCATCCTGGTGACAAGTTCCTGCTCGCAGCTGCTCGCTTGTGACGAACTGCGTGCCTGTGTTGCCCAGGCCTGTGCAAAAATCAACGTGCACCCGCGTCTGCTGTTCACGGGACATCAGGGGGCTGATCACCCCGTTCACTGCGCCATGCCCGAGACTGACTATCTCAAGTGTCTGGTCGTACAGTGCGTGCGGCAGGCTTCGTCCAGGCGCAGACCCGCCCGTCCTGCCAGCCCTGAACCCTCATAGTCTCAGGCAGCGCGCAAACGCTGCCTGTTCCTCCTGCCCCTTCCCCATGCAACGCGGGACCGGGCAGTATATCAGCACCTGCATCCGCATTCCAAGGAGGCGGCGCTTTTACTCCGCTCCTGCGGGGTCCGGCGCCGATTTGCACCAATGCTACTCAACAAAACCCGTCTTCTGACTCCCGGCCCTACGCCGCTTCCCGATGAGGTCCGCCAGAGCCTGGCCCATGACATGATACATCATCGCAAGGCGGCCTTTCACGAGATCATGTTCGCCTGTCAGGAAAAGCTGCGCGTCCTCTTCGGTACCGTGCAGCCCGTGCTGCCCCTGTCCAGCTCCGGAACCGGCGCCATGACCGCTGCCGTATACTCGCTCTTTGTCCCCGGCGAAAAGGTCCTGGTGGTCAATGGCGGCAAGTTCGGTGAACGCTGGTACAAAATCTGCCGCAGTCGCGGCCTTGAGATCGTTGAAGTGGTCGTGCCATGGGGTAAGGCTGTGTCCCCGGCGGAAATCGAACGCGTGCTGGACGAGCACCCTGACATACGCGGTGTCTTTGTGCAGCTTTCCGAGACAAGTACCGGCGTCCTGCACCCGGTGCGTGAAATTGCGGAAAAGATGGCCGGCCGCAGCGCCCTGCTGGTAGTCGACGGCGTCTCCGGCGTCTCCCTGTGTCCCTGCCCCATGGATGCCTGGGGCATCGACTGCCTTGTGACCGGTTCACAAAAAGGCCTGATGCTTCCTCCGGGACTTGCCTTCATCGCCCTGTCCGAACGGGCCTGGGAGCGCTGCATGGCCACAGAACCAGGCTGTTTTTACTTCAACCTGCCGGCAGAACGCAAAAAGCTGGAAAAGGGCGAAAACAGTTTCACATCACCAGTCAACCTCATCATGGGGCTCAAGACCAGTCTGGAGCTGCTTCTGCAAGACGGTCTGGAAGCAGTCTACCGCAAGCAGTGGGCACTGACCATGCTCTGCCGCCGCAGCGTGAAGGCCATGGGTCTTACTCCCTATGCCACAACAAATTACACCTGGGGACTGACCAGTGTGCTGCTGCCTGACGGCGTTGACGGCACACAGGTCGTGGCCGACTGCGCCTCAAAATACGGCGCCTTCATATCAGGCGGTCAGGACGCTCTCAAAGGGCGCATTGTGCGTGTGGCGCACATGGGTTGGATTGACTGGGCAGATGTGCTGGCTGGTCTGTACGCCCTCAACCGCTCCATCATCGACAACGGCGGCTTCTGCGGAGCACACGATTTTCTGGAGCAGGGCATGGCCTCCTATCGGGCTGCCCTCGAGGTCGAGCCCGGCGTCGAACCGCCCTTGCTGCACGACTGAACGCCAGGGAGCGCAACAATGGCTGACACGACTTCCTCCGGCGCCCTGCCGGAAGTAAATTTCTCCACCTTCGTCATCTCCATGGCTTCCTCGGCCCTGGCCCAGATGGGCGAGGTACCCGATCCCGTCACCGGCAAGTGCACATGTAATGCGCTCATGGCCAGGCACGCCATAGATACGCTGTGCATGCTCGAGGAAAAGATTAACAAAGGTCTGACGCCGGACGAGCAGAATCTGCTCACCAGCGTCATCTATGAGCTGCGGATGAAGTACGTGTATCTTTGCGAAAAGAGCAGATAAACGCCCTGGAGAACACAGTCCCTGACCCGCGGCTCGGTTGGGCGGTCATTTCAAATACAAGGAAACTGCCGATATGGACAAAATCAAGGTCGGCCTCGTAGGCATAACCGGCTACACGGGCATGGAACTGGCCCGCCTTCTTGCTTCCCATCCGCACATGCATCTTGTCACCGGCTGCTCCCGTTCCGAGTCAGGCTGCCGTCTGGGGGAATTCTATCCCTTTCTGGAGGGCCTGCCTGGCAGTGAGGTCAGGATCTCCGTCTACAACGCCGTGGTCGTGGCCAGTCAGTGCGATGTAGTCTTCCTGGCTGTGCCTCACGGCAAGGCCATGGTCATGGCCGGAGAGCTTGTGGATCTGGGGACACGCGTGGTGGATCTCTCCGCGGATTTTCGCCTGCACGACGTGCACGTCTATGAATCCTGGTATAAGGTGGAGCATGCTCGTCCTGACCTTCTCAGGGAAGCCGTCTTCGGCCTGCCCGAACTCTACGCCAGAGAACTGACCGGTGCCCGCCTGGTGGCCAATCCCGGCTGCTATCCCACCTCAGTCATTCTGGGACTGGCGCCTGGCCTGCGGGCCGGGCTGGTGAGCTGCCAGGATATTGTTGTCGACTCCAAGTCCGGAACGTCCGGCGCAGGCCGCAAGGCCCAGACCACATCCCTCTTCTGTGAAGTCTACGACAGCTTCAAGGCCTACGGACTGGCCTCGCACCGCCACACTCCGGAAATCGAGCAGGAGCTCTCCCTGCTGGCCGGCACGCCGCTGACCGTGTCCTTCAATCCCCACCTTCTGCCCATCAACAGAGGCATCCTGTCCACCATCTACACAAAACTCGCTGCCGAAGTGAGCCTGCAGGAAATCCACGCCGTCTACAAGGAGTTCTATGCGGACAAGCCCTTTGTACGCGTGCTTGCCCCAGGCAGACTGCCCGAGGTGCGCAACGTGCGCGGCTCGCTCTTCTGCGATATCGGCCTTGTTGTCGACAAGCGCACAAAGCGCCTCATTGTTGTCTCGGCCATTGACAACATTTGCCGCGGTGCGTCAGGCCAGGCTCTGGCCAATGCCAACCTCATGTTCGGTCTGCCCATGGGCGAGGGCCTTGGGCATGCCCCCCTGCTCCCCTAGGACGGCTTCATGATACCCGGCAACGCCCAGGCCGATCCAGAGATCGCGCTTGAAAACGCCCTGCAGGACCCGGACTTATGCCGGGGCCTGCTGCGTCGTCTTGCCAGTGCCCTTGAAGGCCTGCCAGGCGGGACGATGCGTTTCATGGAAGTATGCGGCACGCACACCGTCTCACTTTTCCAGAGCGGCCTGCGCTCCCTGCTCCCTGAGGGTATTGTCCATGTTTCCGGACCCGGGTGTCCGGTGTGTGTGACCCATGATGCCGAGGTGGCCGCACTCCTGGACATGGCCCGCATGGACAGGGTCTGCGTGTGCACCTTCGGCGACCTCATCCGTGTGCCGGGGCCGGATGGCACAAGTCTCAAGCATGCCATGGCAGACGGCGCCATGGTGCGCCTGGTCTACTCGCCCCTGGACGCCCTTGAGGTGGCAGCCAGGCATCCAGACCTGACAGTCGTCTTCATAGGCATAGGCTTTGAGACCACTGCCCCTGCTGTCGCAGCCACCGTACTGACAGCGGAGCAACGGGGCCTGGATAATTTCTGCGTCCTCTCCCTGCACAAGCTCGTGCCCCCTGCCCTCAAGGCCCTGCTGGCCGACAATGACAGCGGCATAGACGCCTTTCTTCTGCCAGGACATGTGTGCATGGTGACAGGTCTCGAGCCCTTTGCCTTTCTGCCTGACACCTGGCATGTGCCGGCCTGCGTCGGCGGTTTCACGCCGGCGGACATGGCTCTGGCCCTGTGCCGTCTTGCCGGAGATCTGCGCAGCGGCACGCCCACCCTGTCCAACGCCTACCCGCGGGCCGTGCCAGCGGCAGGCAATCCCAGGGCCCTTGCGCTGACGCGCACTGTCTTTGAACCCTGTGATGCCATGTGGCGCGGCATAGGCACCATTCCCGAGTCCGGTCTGCGTCTGCGCCCGGCCTTTGCCCATCGTGATGCATTGCAGCGTCTGGGCACAGTCCTGCACACCACAAAACCCATTGCCGGCTGCCGCTGCGGCGACGTGCTCAAAGGGCGGCTGGAGCCCTGTGCCTGTCCACTCTTCGGCAAGGTTTGCACACCCATGTCCCCGGTCGGTCCCTGCATGGTCTCCACTGAGGGCAGCTGCGCGGCCTATTATAAATACGCCCTCTAGGAGACCACCATGTCTGATTCCCCTCACTCTTCTCAGACGCCTGGAGTCACACACCAGGGCATGCCCGATGCAGCGCAGGTGCAAGCCTCCATTGTCGGCACCCTGGGCATTGACTTCCTTCCACCTGGAAGCTTTGACGGCGTCGAAGGCGAGGTGCGCGCCACCATGCCCTGCGACGAGCGTACCTGCCAGCCCTACGGCATCCTCAGCGGCGGCGCCCTGCTGGCCCTGCAGGAAACACTGGCCGGCTGCGGCTCCATGCTGCGCCTGCCTCCGGACCGCATGGCTGTAGGCTGTTCCGTGCAGGCCTCGCACGTGGCCTCATGCAGGAAGGGCGGCCGCGTCATGGGCAGAGCTACACTTGTGCACGAAGGTCGTTCCACCCATCTGTGGAATGTTGATGTGCTGGACATGGAAAGCGGTCGTCTTCTATCTACAGCGCGTGTTCTCAACCAAATTATTTCCGCGGCTCCGCGATCCTGACGGTTCGCTTTCCGTGCGCGAGGAAGCCAGTCTTGTCCCTCCCCCTACCCTCCGAACAGCATGGCATTGTCATCGGCGCCGATTACCTGATTCGAGCCGACATTTCGTTTGCACTCTTTCGTGAGCCAGGTCGCGATCCTGTCCTGGTCATACAGCGCGACAACGCAGATACCTCTTTCAAGCGCTTCGCCGACGTGACTGGCACAGGCTTTGTGCTCGCTCCTTTCGCCGAGGGCCACGGGCATCCGGTAATCCTCGTGCGTGCCGACAAAGTCTGGCGCGGCTGGTCCAAGATTGCCCACGGTCTCAGCACCTCAGCTGCTGATGAACAGGAAACTCTGGATACTGCCACATTTGCCAGACCAGGCTCTGAGGAACTGCGCGCACGTCTGTATGCAGCCAGTCCTGACAGAGGCTACGCCGCTTCGCTGCAATCCTTCCTGGATGATCTGCGCCAGGGACGCTTTCAAAAACTCGTCCTCTCCCGATCCCAGGACATTCCCGGAGTCTTTTCCGCCGGGCGCATCTTCCTGAAGGCCTGCGAGCTCTATCCCAATGCCCTGGTCTCGCTCATGCACGGTGCAGTGTGCGGCACATGGATTGGCGCCAGCCCCGAGATTCTCATCAAAGGCAGCCGCGTGACAGGCTGGTCCACCATGGCCCTGGCCGGCACCCGCGATGTGACCGGTGACGAGCCCTGGGACGAAAAAAACCGCCGCGAGCAGGCCATAGTGAGCAACTATATCCGCGACTGCCTCACTGCCTTCGCCACAGACCTGGAGGAGGATGGCCCGAAAACATCCAGGGCCGGCATAATTGAGCATCTGCGCACGGATTTCCACTTCAACCTGAAAGACGGGCAGGGACCACGCGACTGTCTGCTGGCCCTGCACCCGACGCCCGCAGTGTGCGGACTGCCCAAGGAGGCGGTGCGCCGCCGCATCCTCACAGCCGAGAGTCTGGACCGGCGCTATTATGCCGGCTTCCTTGGCTGGTGGGACAACAACCTCGCCTGCAGCCTCTACGTCAACCTGCGCTGTCTCAAGCTCTCGCGTTCCGTGGCCCGGCTCTACGCCGGCGGTGGCATCCTGCCGGAATCCACACTGGAAGGCGAGTGGCGCGAAACCTGCGGCAAGATGTGCACCATGCTGGCCCTGCTCGGCGATTGAGGCAAGGCATGTATTCCGACAAAATCCAGGTTCGGCAGGTGGTAGCCGCCCTGCGCGCCCACGGCATACGACGTGCCGTGCTCTGTGCCGGATCACGCAACGCTCCCTTGAATCACAGCGTTGCCTCCTGTCCGGATTTTTCCTGTCATCCTGGAATCGACGAGCGCAGCGCCTGTTTCGAGGCCCTGGGCATGGCCCAGGTCACGGGCGAACCCGTGGCTGTGTGTGTCACCTCAGGCTCAGCCCTGCTGAATGCAGCGCCGGCCGTGTGCGAAGCCTTTTACCAGGAAGTGCCGCTGGTGCTCGTCTCGGCAGACAGGCCTGGTGCCTGGATCGAGCAGCGCGACGGCCAGACCATGCGCCAATTCGGGGCGCTGGCTGCCTGCGTGCGGCATCAGATCAGCGTGCCGGAAACGGGCGATGCGGCGCATGCCGAACGCATGCTGAACGAGGCGCTTTTGGCCTGCCGGGATCCTGTGCCCGGGCCGGTGCATATCAACCTGCCTCTGGAAGAGCCGCTCTTTTCCTTTACTGCGCCGCAGCTTCCCCATATACGGCTGATACACCGTGAAAACAAATATCGTCTGTCCTTAAGCGACGATACCCTGCAAGAGCTCGCAAAAGCCCGCAAAATCCTCCTTGTTGCCGGCCAGATGCCGCCGGACGGGGCCATGCCGGCCCTTGTCCGCACCTGCGCTGAAAAGGGCCTTGTTGTCGCAGCAGAGCATTTGTCCAACCTGACTGCAGCCCCGGACAGTCACCCCGGTGTCATCTCCCTTGCCGACCTTATTCTCGCCACTGCAGATGATTCTGCAAGGACAGCTCTTGCGCCTGATCTTGTCATTACCGTCGGCGGCCACATTGTCTCAAAACGTCTCAAGGCCTTCCTGCGCAGCCTGCCCTCTCTGTGCCACTGGCACACAGGTGCAGGTCCGGAGCTGCCAGACCTGTTCCGCTGCCTGACGCGCCATGTGCAGACAAACGCCCGAGATTTTCTGCATCTTCTTGCCGGCCTGTCGGATCTTGGCGCACACAGCGATCCTGCCTTTCTCAGCGCCTGGACCGGAGCGCACACGCGCCTTGCCGGGCTTGTCAACGGTCCTCTGCCGTTCATGTGCGCGGGCTTTTCCGACATTACTGTCATGGCCGCCCTCATACACTCCCTGCCAGAAGGATGCGGTCTGCATCTGGCCAATTCTACGCCCGTGCGCAATGCCCAGTATTTCAAGCTGCCTCCTGGCACGTGCGTTTTCTGCAACCGCGGCGTCAACGGCATCGAGGGCACCCTTTCCACAGCCCTGGGCAACGCCAGGGTGCTTGACGCTCCTGTCTACTGCTGCATAGGAGATCTCAGCTTCCATTACGACAAAAACGCCCTCTGGCGTGATGATCTGCCGCACAATCTGCGCATCGTCCTCTTCAATAACGGCGGCGGCAGCATCTTCCGCAGTCTGCCTGGCCTGGACTCCCCCTTCAGAGACCGCTTTATTGCCGGCCACAACACCATGGACGCCAGGGCTCTCAGTCATGACGCCGGTCTTGAGTACATGGCCGCACACAATTTGAACGACCTTGAAGCAGGGCTCCACAACCTGCACAGGGCACGGGGCCCGGCACTGCTTGAAGTCTTTACGGATTCTGACCTTTGCGCGAGCGGCGTCAAAACGCTCATCCGCGCCCTCGCCAAATCGTGTCATTCCTGACACCACGGCGACGATACCGACACCCGCCCAGCAACGAGATACGTGCAGAGGCATGACAACACAGGAGAACACATGGCCCA
>CAZJPT010000005.1:0-7875 GCA_964547835.1 uncultured Desulfovibrio sp. | reverse complement strand
TCTTGGACACCCATCAGGCAATACGAGGAAATCCTTTTCGACTGGTATAACGGCATTGCCCGTATCACCATCAACAGGCCCCGCTATCGCAACGCCTTTACGCCGGAAACGACAAAGGAAATGTCCGACGCCCTTGTCTGCTGCCGGGAAAGCCGGGATATTGACGTCGTTGTGCTCACAGGTGCAGGTGACAAGGCCTTCTGCAGCGGCGGTGACATGAACGTCAAGGACCGCGGCGGCTACCGCGGCAAGGACGGCGTCATGCGTCTCAATATCCTGGACGTGCAAAAGCAGATTCGCTCCCTGCCCAAGCCCGTCATTGCCATGGTCAACGGCTACGCCATAGGCGGCGGTCACGTCCTGCATGTGGTCTGTGACCTGACCATTGCCTCGGAAAATGCCATCTTCGGCCAGACCGGCCCGCATGTGGGCAGCTTTGACGCAGGCTTCGGCGCAAGTTATCTGGCACGCATAGTGGGCCAGAAAAAAGCCAGGGAAATCTGGTTTTTGTGCCGTCAGTACTCAGCCGCGGAAGCTCTGGAAATGGGACTTGTCAACAAGGTGGTGCCCTACGACAGGCTGGAGGATGAAACTGTGGCCTGGGCAGAGCGCATGATGGAGATGAGTCCCATGGCCCTGCGCATGATCAAGGTGGGCCTCAATGCCGAGCTCGACGGTCAGGCAGGCATTCAGGAACTGGCCGGCGACGCCACCCTGCTCTACTATCTCACCGACGAAGCCCAGGAGGGAGGCAAGGCCTTCCTGGAAAAACGCAAACCAAATTTCCGGGACTACCCAAAATTTCCGTAGGAAGTGACCATGCTCTGGAAATACCGCGTTTATCCGCGTCAGCTCCACTTCAAGGAACCGGCCGGCACCTCGCGCGGCATCTATACCACACGCAATGTCTGGTACGTGCTGCTCGAGAATGCGCAGGGCCGCACAGGCGTAGGCGAGTGTGCTCCGCTGCCCCATCTGAGCCCTGATGCGTCTTCCGACTACGCAGCCCGTCTGGAGTCCTGTCTCGCTGAATTTGCACAAAACGGCGATCTGCGAAATGCCGTGCCTGAAACATACCCATCCATACGTTTCGGCCTGGAGACAGCCCTGCTCCATGTGCGGGCCGGCAGCGTGCGCCTTTTTGACACGCCCTTCAGCCGTGGCGAGGAGGGGCTGCCCATCAACGGCCTGATCTGGATGGGAAATTATCAGAAAATGCTGGAGCGCGTTGAGCAAAAGCTCGCCCAGGGCTTTACCTGCCTCAAATTCAAAATCGGCGGCATTGATTTTGAGAGTGAGTGCGATCTGCTGCGGCTGGTGCGCAAGCGCTTCCCGGACCCCGGACTTCTGGAAATCCGTCTGGACGCCAACGGCGCCTTTACAGAGGAAAACTGCATGGCGCGTCTGGAGCGTCTGGCCAGTTTCAAGCCCCATTCCATTGAACAGCCTGTACGCCCCGGACTGTGGCGCCTCATGGAGCGTGTCTGTCGCGAATCGCCTGTGCCCGTGGCCCTGGACGAAGAGCTTATCGGTGTGTGCGGCCAGCAGCGTGAAGAGCTTGTTAAAACCCTGCGTCCGGCCTGGCTGGTCCTCAAACCCACGCTGCACGGCGGCATAGCCGGCTGCTGCAAATGGGTGGACCTGGCTTGCGCCAATGGCGCAGGCTACTGGGTTACCAGCGCTCTGGAATCTGCTGTCGGACTCAACGCCATTGCCCAGTGGCGAGCCACAGAGCCCTGCGATATGCCTCAGGGCCTGGGTACGGGACAACTGTTTACGGACAATTTCGAGGGCATGCCGGTGTCGCTGCGCGGCGCAGCCATACACTGCGATCCGGCTCTGCCTGAGCCTGACCTGCGCACCTGGCTGGAAAGCCCGGCACAAGCTTAAAGGCACACGAGGATCCATCAAGGATATGACACGCAACGACGCCCACCTGGACGACACCCTGGACGATACCCTGGACACATTGCGCGCTCTGCCAGTCACCATTGACGACGTGCGCTTTGACGGTGACACCAGCGGCGTGTTCATCACACGCTATCTGCGCCAGGAAGGCTTTCTCGGGGATCTGGCCCGTTTCCTGGCCGAGTGGCGCTCGCCCGAAGCCGAGCTCACAGTGCTTTCCTCCGGGTCTACAGGCGAGCCCAGGCCCCTGCGTCTGGAAAAGATCCGCATGGCAGCCAGTGCCAGGGCAACTTGTCAGGCGCTGCGTCTGAAAGCCGGGCAGACGGCCCTGCTGGCCATGCCTCTGCGCTACATTGCCGCCCGCATGGTCGTTGTGCGTGCCCTGGTGGGCGGCCTCAACCTGCTGCCTGTGCCCCCTTCCTCGGCGCCCGTGCAGGAAGTGGCACGTCCCGTTGATTTTGCCGCCCTCACTCCCATGCAGGCCTATACCTGCCTGCAGACGCCGCTGACTGCCGAACGCCTTGCCCGTGTACGCTGCCTCCTCCTCGGGGGCGGCGCCATAAACGCCGAGCTGGCCAGGGCCATGGCTGCCATGCCCGGAGAAGTCTGGTCCTCCTACGGCATGACCGAGACCTTGAGCCACATCGCCCTGCGCCGTCTCAACGGGCCGGACGCATCGGACTGGTATACCCCCCTGCCCGGAGTCAGCACGCGCCTGACTGAAGCTGGCACCCTGGCCATCCTGGCGCCGCGAGTGGCCGCAGAGGAGGTCGTCACCAACGACGTGGCCGAGCTTGACGACAAAGGCCGTTTCCGCGTGCTTGGACGCCGCGACAACGTGGTTAACAGCGGCGGCATCAAGATACAGCTGGAGGCTGTGGAAGAGCTCCTTGAGCCCGTGCTCAAAAGTCCCTTCTGCGTCACCTCCCTGCCGGACGAGCGCCTCGGCGAAAAGCTCTGTCTTCTGCACACAAGTCCGGAGAGCCCTGCCAGACTGCGCACCATCTGCTGTCACGTGCTGCCAAAGTACTGGGTTCCCAAATGCTTTTTGCGCTGCGAAGAGCTGCCGCAGACAGGGACTGGCAAAAAGGCACGCGCCAGTGCGCAGAAACTGGCTCTGCGTCTGTACAGCCAGGACGGCAGATGAATGCAGGCACAGGGCGGCATGCCTCCGGCAGCACAGCCCTTTTCACTGTGCAAGGCGCTGCCTTGCGAAAACCTGTGTCCCTGCGCGACTGACCGGGATTCAGGTGAGAGCCGCAGCGCCGCACACGGCAGCGCACAGTCTGGCTACATCCTGCGGCGGCGTGACAAAGGGCGGCATGACGTAAACAAGCCGGTTGAAGGGCCGGATCCACACGCCCTGGCTTACGAAGAAGTCCTGCAGCCTGGCCATGTTCACAGGCTCACGCATTTCAACGACGCCTATGGCGCCAAGTACACGCACGTCAGCCACACCGGGCAGGGACGCGCAGGGTGCGAGGCCTGCGCGCAGACCTTCCTCGATCTGCGCGACCTGTGTCTGCCAGGGCGAGGCAAGCAGCTCATCCACGCTGGCCAGGGCGGCTGCGCAGAAAAGCGGATTGGCCATAAAGGTAGGCCCGTGCATAAGCACACCGCCACCGTGCTCAGGCCTGGCCGCTCCTATACCCCGGGCCACGCGATCCGTGGCCGCGGTCACGGCGCCTGTCATCATGCCGCCGGTAAGGGCCTTGCCCACACAGCATATGTCCGGACTGACGCCGGCCCACTCGCAGGCAAAGAGCCTGCCTGTACGGCCGAAGCCGGTGGCAATTTCGTCAGCCACAAGCAGGATGTCATACGCGTCGCACAGCTCCCGCAGCCCCTTGAGATACTCGGGGTGATAGAACCACATGCCGCCCGCACCCTGCACTATGGGCTCGAGAATGACCGCAGCAATGCTGTCCGCATGCGCGGCCATGACGCGGCGTGCATCATTGAGGCTGTCCGCATCAAAGGGTGCGTCAAAGCGGCACGAAGGCCGTTCCACAAAGTAGTGCTGCGGCAGAAGACCAGAAAAGAGGGTGTGCATGCCTGTCACAGGATCGCAGACGCTCATGGCGCCCTGCGTGTCGCCATGATAGCCGCCCAAGGGCGTCATATAGTGGCGACGGTTCGTTCGTCCCATGGAAAGCTGGTACTGCACGGCCATCTTGAGGGCGACTTCCACAGCCACAGAGCCAGAATCGGCGTAGAAAAGCCACTGGCATCTGCCCGGCAGAAGAGGCAGCAGACGCTCGCCAAGGGCAACAGCCGGACGATGGGTGAGGCCACCGAACATGACATGACTCATGGTCTCCAGCTGCCGGTGCATGGCGCGCTTGATACGCGCATTGCCGTAACCCTGGGAGCAGCACCACCAGGAAGACATGCCGTCCACAAGCTCCGTGCCGTCGGCCAGGACCAGGCGGTTGCCACGGGTAGCGGCAACCTCACGAACAGGGAGCGGACTGACTGCCGAGGTATAGGGATGCCAGAGGTGCTCCCTGTCAAATTGAAGATCAGCCTGCATCCTGGCAGCCCGCCCTTCCCCGAAGGCGGCAAGTGCCGCAGCCGCGGGTCGCAGGAGCTCCAGCAGGTGCGCCAGGTCAGGGTCTGGACCAAGATAGGGAATGTCCGCCAGCAGCGGCACGTTATATCTGGCAGCCCAGTGGCGGAGACTGATGGCGTTGTCATGCAGGATGCGCGTCTCGTCCTCAGGCAGAGCGGCAGGACCACAGCCAGCGTCGGTCTCGGCAGACGGTCTCGTTCTGGTCAGGATGAGACCAGCTGCATCCAGGCCGCGGCTGCGCAGGGCTTCAAGACTCAGCAGGGCATGATTGAGACAGCCAAGACGATTGGCGACCACTACGATGACAGGCAGGCGCAGGGCCTGCATGAGATCAAGCATGGTCTCGTCGTCATTAATGGGCACATGGCACCCGCCGGCGCCTTCCACAAGAAAGGGCCTGTCTTCGGCAGTGCTGCGCACCTTGCGGGCAAGCTCTGCACAATCCAGACGCTCACCGGCCAGTTCGGCAGCAAGATGGGGTGAACAGGGCGGCTCGTAGCAATGCAGAGCCACGGCGCGACCGCCTTTTGCGCGTACAAAGGTCACGTCCGGAGCGTCCAGCCCGTCCGCCGCAGGCAGACAGCCGGTCTGCACAGGCTTGATGAGCAGCAGAGGCTCGTGCCTGCCCAGCAGCAGAGAAAGGGCCGCGGATATCAGAGTCTTGCCCGCTTCCGTATCCGTTCCGGTAATGAAAAAAGAGCGCAAGCACTACCTCCTGACTGCGCCAAGGGAGCGCAGCATGATGTCATCGTCTTCATAGCCGCAACCGCGTGTGGTCAGGTAGTTGCCGGTCATGATGGCGCTGGCGCCTGCTGCAAGAACCCAGGAATTCTCTCTGTCCAGGGTGGAAAGGCGTCCGCCGCAAACAATAATTTCCCTGTCTGGCAGCATGAGCCTGGCAAGGGCCACGACGCGCAGGGCCTCGTGCGGATCCAGCGGACTGCGTTTCTCCATAGGCGTGCCAGGCACCGGGCTTAGGAAATTGAGAGGCAGCGCGTCCACACCAAGTCCGCGCACCGTATCCAGCAGTTCCACGCGCTGCGCCCAGCTCTCCCCAAGACCAAAGATGCCGCAGGAGCACAGGCTGAGCCCCGCCGCACGTGCCACACGCAAAGTCTCTATGTCCTCATCATACGCATGCGTAGTGCAGATCTGCCCGAAATAGCTGCGGGCTGTCTCCAGGTTATGATGATAGCGACTGAAACCAGCCTCCCTGAGACGACGGGCCTTTTCTGCATCAAGCATGCCCAGCGACCCGCACAGGGACACCTGACAGCGCTCGCGTATGGCCAGCGCAGCCTCGCACAGACTGTCCAGCTCGCTGTCTGTCAGGCGGGTGCCGCTGGTAACTATGCCAAAACGTCCTATGCCGTGCTCGTCCATTTCGCAAGCCGCAGCCAGCAGGGCGTCTTTTTTCATGAGCGGATAGACTGGTGCCCCTGTGTCATAATGAGCTGACTGCGCGCAAAAGGCACAATTTTCTGGACATCGCCCGGACTTGGCATTGACAATGGCACAGGTGCCGACGCCGGCAGGACCACAGAGCGAGCGGACAAAACCGCCAAGGGCAATGAGATCCATAGTGTCGTCCCAGGACAATTGCGTAATGACGCATGCTGTTTTTGTATCCAGTCCCTGATGACGATTCTCAAGGATCCAGTCGAGAACCTCACGGAGCATGGGTATCATCAAAAACCTCCCCGTCATACTGACATGAGTGCGGAAGATACGGCCTGTATCGCGCAAAGGTCAAGAGCAAGGACCCATCAGAAATAGTGTGTCACATGTACCAGTGCAGAACTCAAGGACTCCCCTGAACCTTGATAATCTGTGCAAGCCCACAAAGTGGAGTTTTGTTGCGGCAGAGATAAGGATGCCTGGCTGAGTCCCCCGAAAACAAAAGCTCAGACGAAAGCACACCTACGGTCATCATAACGTCTGGGCGTGGGGACTGAGGGTTTGTGCTGAGCACTTTTCCCATCTGATTGCCGGCCAGTGCCATGGGCAGGGAATTTTTGTGCTTGTCCGCCTGGCACATGCATTGTCCATGGTACCTGACAGAAAATTTTTCTGCACCTCTTCACAGATTGCTTTAAAGCATTATTTAGTTTTCATGAACCAGGGAAGCGTTGCACACAGGATGACGTTTCCAGGATATTAAAAGATAATCTTTTGCAGATTATGCTTAACTGCAATATATTTACAGGAGCAGATTATGCCTTACTTCATTCCTCAAAGAAAGAACATACGTGATAACTATCATGGTATCTCTCGTTTGCACGACGATATAGATCGGCTTTTCAATAACGTTATGTATCCGCGTGGCAGCATGCCTGTAGCTGAGTCCGTCAACCCGAGTCCTGATTTTCTGCCGCAGCTTGACGTCATCAGCAGCGACAACGCCTACACCATGCGTCTGGAACTTCCCGGCGTGGCTCCCGAAGACGTCAATATCAAGGTCATTGACAACGTACTCTCTGTCAGCGGAGAGAAAAAATCAGAAGTCATGGACAACACGCAGACACATGTGCAGGAGCGTACCTTCGGCACCTTCTCAAGATCCCTCACCCTCCCTGATGACGCTGACCTGGAAAATATCCGCGCCTTTGCCAAAAACGGCGTTCTCTCTGTGGAAATTCCGCGCAGGAAACCCGAACAAGCCAGGACAAGAACCATAGAGGTTCAAAAAGGCTGAACAGCCCCATGACAGCAGCCGGACTCTTGCTGTTTCGGCTCGTGATTCCGGTCCCGCCTCGTTTGAGGCGGGACTTTTTTAGTGCGCCCGTGCGTATCAATTTGGGAATCTGCGAAATTTAGAGCGG
Organism: uncultured Desulfovibrio sp.; assembly: GCA_964547835.1. Taxonomy (GTDB): domain Bacteria; phylum Desulfobacterota; class Desulfovibrionia; order Desulfovibrionales; family Desulfovibrionaceae; genus Desulfovibrio. Next base: position 573 of record CAZJPT010000005.1, on the reverse strand, counting down.
TTTCGTCTTGAAGTTTAATGTCTTCTGCCATTGGCGAGGGAGCGTCAAGGCCATAGATACAGTGACTGCCGCTGCATCAGGGAGTGGTTCCGTAAGTCCGGACATGTCTCCTGATATATTGAATTTCATAATGAAACAACTCTTGAACTTCTCATTGATTTCATCGAGAAGATATTGATATATGTTGCATAAGGGAAGCAACGATGTCGCAAAGGCAACAAACCGGATACGTCAGAGTCAGCACCCTGGAACAGCACACTGCCAGACAGCTTCAGGGCGTTCACCTGGACAAGAGCTTCGAGGACAAGTGTTCAGGCAGGGGCACGAACTGGCCTGAGCTGAAAGCATGCCTTCAGTACTTGCGCAAGGCAGATACCCTTCACGTTCATTCACTGGATGGATCGCCTTGCAAGAGGCGTGGAAGGCGTGGAAGACCTGCCAGCCCTTGTCAGGCAGCGCCGAATTTGAACGGAATTTGAACAGGGAGCGACAGCGGGAGAGCTTTGCCCTTGCCAGGTACAAGGGAAGGCCTCCCACAAACACCTGAGGACTATCGCTGGCACGTGAAAGCGA
>CAZJPT010000004.1:0-25062 GCA_964547835.1 uncultured Desulfovibrio sp. | reverse complement strand
TCAATTTCACCAGAAAATTAATCTCGACGGTATTGGGTTAATTTTTTCAACCATTTTGCTTAACATCCTGTAATAACAATATAAAAGAGAGCTTTCTCAGTTGAGGAAGCCATCTCGCAATACCCAAGACGAAAACTCGCCTCAGATTACTTTGAGAAATTTCTCAGGGAATCGCTCCCAGTGAGTGCAACGGATTGGGAACTCTTTATTTAACCGGGGGCGGGCGTTCCCGGAGTCGGGGCATTGTCATCAGCGGCCTTTAAAAGTTCGCCCAGATGCAGACGGACCAGATCCAGCTCCTGTTTCGAAACAATGGGCATGTCCCTGCTGCGCTTTTTTCCAGTTCTGCCGCTCTCGTTCATGACCTGGTTCAGAGCTGCTGCAGAGCGTCCCATGATGCAGAAAAAGCGCTTCTCGTCCCAGCCGTGAAAGCGCGCCCATTCAGCGCAGGCTTCGGAATAGACAAAGTCTGGCTTGCCGTTTTTGAAATCCGGGTGAGGGTGCTCGCCCTGTTTCCGCGTCCAGGAGCGGAACATGGGCAGAGTTCTGGCAAAGCGCAGCAGTTCCTCTTCCGTGAAGTCGGGCTGTCCGTCGTAGACGCTGGCCGCAACACCGGGCCGGGCAGCCTTTGGCGTGGACATATCCGCAGCGACGACGGGCGCGGCACTCATGAGCGCCGCGCAGACAAGAATGATGGCGCCGGTACGCATGGCTGCCGCCTCAGTACTTGATGGAGCTCAGCTGATTGAGACGGGTGAGGTCGTTGAAGGTCTCTACGTAGCGCAAGGAACCGGTCTTGCCGCGCAGTACCATGGAATGTGTGATGGCATGGTGCGCAGTATAGCGCACACCGTGCAGGAAATCGCCGCCGGAGATGCCGGTAGCGGCAAAGAAGCAGTCATCCGATTTTACCAGTGTGTCTGTGGTCAGGGTGTCACGCAGGTCGTAGCCGGCATTTTGAATGCTTTCTTTTTCCGGGTAGGACTGCGGATCCAGGCGTCCCAGTATTTCGCCGCCCAGGCCCTTTATGGCGCAGGCCGTGATGACGCCTTCGGGGGTACCGCCAGTGCCCATCATGATGTCTACGTCACTGCGCGGATCAGCGGCCATGAGGCTGCCAGCCACGTCACCATCGGTAGCCAGCTGAATGCGGGCGCCGGCGCGGCGGATTTCCTCGATGAGGCGCACATGGCGAGGTTTGTCAAGAACAAAGACTACGAGGTCACGCACAGTTTTGCCCAGGGCGCGGGCCACGCGCTCCAGGTTCACATCCACAGGCGCGTCCAGATCGACCACGCCCCTGGCCTCGGCACCGACCACGAGTTTCTGCATGTAGTAGGACTGTTCCAGGTTGAACATGGAGCCGGCCGGCGCCACACCCACCACGGAGATGGCATTGGGTCTGCCATAGGCCAGCAGATTGGTGCCTTCCACCGGATCCACGGCCACGTCGAGTTTTGGGCCGTCGCCCAGGCCCACCTGTTCGCCGCAGTACAGCATGGGGGCCTTGTCCTTGGCACCTTCGCCGATGACCACCGTGCCGTCGATATGCAGGCTGCTGAAACTGTTGCGCATGGCTTTTACAGCCGCGCCGTCACCAGCTTCCTTGTTGCCGCGTCCAAGCCAGCGCGCTGAGGCAAGGGCTGCCGCCTCGGTAATGCGCACGATATCCATCGCCAAGTTTCTTTCCGGTGCTTCAGGCATGTGGAACAACCTCCAAGGTAATGCGGAATAACCAGGTTGTAGTATCTCTATCGGGATTCCTCTTCAAGAGGTCCCGCTGGAAATGGCAATTGCCGTAGCCCGCGGGAGGGCGCGTTAAGGCAGGCGGAAACGTCCGGCCAGAGGAACGCGCCAGCCCCTGCCGAAGGGGCGGCCGCTGACGGACAGAGGCGTCGGTTCCTGACGACGCTTGAATTCCATCCTGAATACGTTGTCACGGACCTCGTCCTGACGTGCGTTGACCGCAGGCAGCGGCTGACGCGGTCTTGCCGTGAGCAGGCTGTCGAGAACCGTGTCAAGTTCCACGTAGGGGAGGGAGGAGGACTCGCGGTGGCGCGACAAAAAGGTCTGCGACGAGGGCGTGCGTTTGAGGACCGAGGGTGGGAAGAGGGTGCCTGCTCTATGGTCATTGAGCCAGTGGGCCACGTCATAGACCTGCGTCTTGGTGAGGTCCGCGATGACTCCCAGGATGCCCACAGTATCACCGTAGAGCGTGCAGTAGCCCATGGCACTTTCGCTCTTGTTGCCGGTGTTGAGCACCAGACTGTCCCTGCCGGCCATGGACATGAGTATGGTGCCCCGCACCCTTGCCTGCAGCTTGAAACGTGCGGGCACGTCGTCAGCCGTGTTGAGTTCGACGTCCAGACCACGCAGGACATCGCGGTATTGCGAGACAATGGTTTCCACCGGGACCATAACCACCTTGACGCCCATGGTCTCGGCAAGCTGCCGTGCGCCAGCGACGGACTCGTCCGTGGTAAATGCCGAGGGCATGATCACGGCCGTAACATTGCCGGCTCCCAGTGCTTCTACGGCTATCACCAGCACAAGCGCTGAGTCTATACCGCCGGAGAGGCTCACAAGAGCCTTGCGCATGCCCAGTTTGTGCACGTAGTCACGCGTGCCCAGCACCAGGGCGCGGAAGACGTTTTCCTGCCAGTCACGGCCAACGCTGGCCACAGGTGCTGTGCCCGTGGTCATGTCAACCACCAGTACGTCTTCCTCAAAGGCACGGCCGCGGGCATAGACTGAGCCTGTAGGATCCAGGGCCAGACTCTGGCCAACGAAGATAAGGCCGTCGTTGCCGCCAACCGCATTGCATGAAAGAAGATGGATGTGATGGCGGGCAGCCACATGGGTGAGCATGGCCTCGTTTTTAGCACGTTGCCCTATCACATAAGGGGTGGCCTTCATGTGGATGATGGCATCTACACCGCGGGAAAAGAGATTGAGCAGGGGCACGTATCCTGTGCCGCGCATGTTCCAGAAGGACTCGGCGGCATCGTTGCCGCAGAGGGCGATACCAAGGCGCCAGCCGCAGAGATTGATAATGCCGCAGGACAGGCCGCGGTCAAAGAAGCATGCGTCAGGCTCTCGGGAGGACAGAGGCCGGATTTTGCGGGAGACCACGTCCCACTGGCCGCGGGAGATGAGCACAGCGGCGTTGGAGAGGAGCTGTGGATTGTAAACGCTGACCACAGGAGCGCCAACCAGCAGGTCCGGTCCTGAGGCAAAGCGTCTGGCCAGGATGTCCAGCCCTGTGGAATTACCTGCCACGAAGTCGCTCATGGAAAGGTATTCTCCAGGCGTCACGCCGGACAGGGCCAGTTCAGGGGTAACGCACAGATCCACGTCACCGGCCTGACGAGCGGCTTCGCTCACACGCTCGATGTTGCCGGTGATATCGCCGTTGACAGGATTGATTTGCAGCAGGGCAATCTTCATGAGTTTTTACCGTTTTCGGGGATCACAAGCGCCCTGTTGGCAGCACCCTCATCACTGGCCAGCCCGGGGATCACAAGCGCCCTGTTGGCAGCACCCTCATCACTGGCCAGCCAGTCCGCAGACAAGGCTCCAAGTGGGCGGCGCCCTGCGAGACAGTCTGTGAAATCCTTTAAAATACGTGCGTGATCAAAGCACATGGGGGCAGGCGGAGCCGCAGGATCACACCAGAAGGCGGCAAGGGCGTCGTCAGCAGCCTTCAGGGCTTCTGGATGCAGCGCTCTGGCCACGTAGACCATTGTCAGGGTGTGGGCACGCGGATCGCGGTCCGGCCGCGAATAGACGCCGAGCAGACCTTCGAGACGCACGGTCAGGCTGGTCTCCTCCATGGCTTCACGCAGGGCGGCATGCTCCGCATATTCCCCCTCGTCAATGAAGCCTCCGGGCAGGGCAAAGCCTGGCGGAGGATTGCGACGCTCAATGATAATCACGCCAAGAACGGGGTCGTGCACAATGATATCCGCCGTAGGCAGCGGATTGGCATAGACGGACACTGGTCCGCCGCATGTCGGGCAGATCAGATTTTTCTTCAAAAGGGCACCTCGCGCAGGCATAACAAACTGCATGTGCTTCACTAAAGTATGCCCTGCCAGGCGCAAAGAGGCAAGATGCCGGGCGGACGCGCTGTGTTTTCAGGGCAGAATTCGCAGGCCCCGGGCTGTGAGGCTGGCACGGTTGATGGCCCCCTCGCGGTGCAGGGTCATGGTGCCGTCCGCATGCACGGAGGCTATGGTGGAGGCAAGGCCCCCGGACGGGGCTGGCGGCAGATTCAGCACAAGGCCTGTGCGGGAGACCAGGCGCGGATCGAGCTGTGAGGCCGCTGCCGCCGGGGGACAGCCGCACAGATTGGCGGATGTGGCCGTGATGGGGCCGCCGGCCAGACGGCTCAGCAGGGCGGCAGCCGGGTGGGTGCTCACGCGTATGGCCACGCGGCCATGCGCGTCCACAAGACGCCCGGCAAAGGGCGCGCGTGCCTTGAGCAGCAGAGTAAGCGGGCCGGGCCAGAAAGAAAGCAGACTCCGGGGCAGGCCTGTGGTGACGCAGACGCGTGACACCATGACTGTGTCCGCGGCGATCAGCGGCAGGGGTTTCGTTGCCTCGCGTCCCTTGACCTGATAAATGGCGTTGACGGCCACAGGATTTGTGGCGTCGCAGCCTATGCCAAAAAAGGTTTCAGTAGGGAAGATGACAGAGCCTGTTGCGCGCAGGTGCTTTGTCAGCAATGACAGGGTCTCGGGAGTGACGTGATCCAGGGTTATGGCCATGATTGCAAAACCGTTGCGACTTATGTGCGTGGGGCGGGTAAAAACGCCCTGCTGGAAGGAAGCCTGCGCCATCTACGAAAAACGTCTTTCGCGCCTGCGCCGTCTGGAGGTGACTGAGGTGCGGGACGCGGAGAGTGATCAGGGAGTTGCCCGGCGCGTGGAAACCGAGGGCGCACGTCTGCTCGAGCAGGCGCATCCCAGGGACAGGCTGGTGGTCCTGGACGAACGGGGTGTCGAGCTCACCAGCCCCGGTCTTGCCAGGGCCCTGGATACATGGGACAGACAGGGGCAGGGACGCATCACCTTTGTCATTGGCGGCCCTTTCGGACTGAGTGACGCGGTGCGCGCCAGAGCCTTTATGCTGCTGCGCCTGTCTGCCATGACCCTGCCGCACGAGCTGGCCAGAGTTGTGCTCATGGAGCAGCTTTACAGGGCGGAAAGCCTGCGCGCCAATGTGCCCTACCATCATTAGCCGGGCTTAAGGGGGCTCAGCGTACTTCGTAGACTCTGGCAAAGACGTTGTCATAGACCAGCCTGAAGTAAGGGGAAAAGCGCGGATCCTGCGGATCTGCCAGAAGCAGCTGCGCCATGAGCGAATTGTAGAGTCTGGCATCCATGGCCAGCTTTTCGCCGGTGACGCGGTTGAAGAAAAAGTTGACGTTGCGTCTGGTGTTGAGAAAGTCACGCCGCTCCTGTTCATCTGCGGCGCGATGGGTCTCAAACCATTCCTGCACATAGTTGCGGCAGGTGAGGCCGGTCTCTTCGAAAACGTTGATGGAGGCCGGGGCTATGGTTGAGGACGCGCCTTCCATCTGCACAAGACCGTTTTCCAGCTGATAGGCCAGGGCCTGGGTAACGATGGACAGCGCTCCGGCTTCTGCGCTGCTTGTGATAAAGTTCCAGCTGCCGTAATGACTTATCCAGAAGCCCAGACGCAGCATCTCGTAGCTCACAACCAGGAACTGCCGGCCAACGCCCTTGACCAGGGGGGTCCTGGGGCTGCGCAAGTGGTCCAGCAGGGCCTCGACCTGTGTCGCGTTCAAGCCGGCGAAGACATTGCCGGGTGTGTTTCCCTTTTCCGAGGTATAGCGGATGAGCTGTCGCGCAAAGCGCGGATTGTCTGTGGCGAAGACAGCAGCAGGCAGGTAGAGCGAGGGCCCGGAGTGTCTGGCGCCGTCGGCTATGGCCGGGCGTCCTGCAAAATGATGTTCGGCATAGCCCCAGTCCCACCACAGCCACACCATGGCGTCTTCGGGTGCCATGGCGCGCAGCTGGGACAGTGCCTCGGCATGGCGGCGGTTGATCATGGGCCCCTGGGACATGGCCGGGATGAGATCCGTGAAGGGGGCGATGAGGGTGAGGCAGACAAGGACGCTGGCAATGAAGCCGGCAAAGGGGCGCAGACTGTCGGTCAGAGCACGGCGCAGCAGCCAGAAAAGCGGCAGACATACCCCCAGGGCCACCACCGGTGCGCCGAACATGACCATGCGTCCGCCAAGCCTGGTGCTCAGAATGCCAAGGACGCACAAGGGCAGCAGGAAGAGCGCGCCTGGACGCAGGTAGAGAAGCACAAGGAAGCCCACAAGTCCGGCAAGACTTGCTTCCATCCAGGGGTGGAAGTAGGACAGAACCGCCGAAAAGGGCAGATCCTGTACTTCCACGATGGACTGGGCCAGAGGCGGCCAGACCAGAGTGCTTTCTGCGGCCGGGGCAGCGGGTGAGGTCTTCAGGTAGGCGCGTGCGTGCATGAGCACCTGATCAAGAATCTGGCCGCGGGAAAGCAGCCAGCCAACGACCAGCCATAAAGCCAGCAGGACGCGCCGGTCCGTGAGCAGGCGCCGCCAGTGCGGTTTTCTGCCAACCACCAGAAAGAAGAGCAGACTGATCAGCAGTCCTGGAGGGCCGGCCAGCGCAGGCATGACGTAGGACAGAGCACCGGCCAGAAGCTGCTGTCTTCTGCCGGCCGGGGCCAGCAAAAGACAGAGGAAGAAGAGAAAAACCGTGTTGCAGCGGATGAGATAGGGAAAGACAGAATGCCACTCCTGCGTCCACCAGGCTATGAGGCCCGAGAGCCCCAGGGACAAAACCCACTGCCAGCGCAGGGGATTGCCCAGTCGCGGCGGTGCTGTCGGCTCGCCGGAGAAGCGTCGCAGGATATTGACTCCCGGCCAGGCGGCAAGCCGGCGCAGCAGATGCACCGGCGCCAGCATGTAGCGCATGACCCAGCACATGGGTGCCAGTGTCATGAGCAGGGGGAAGAACAGGGTGACAAGGTCCGTGTCGTAGAAGCCGAGCAGCGTGCGCGCCAGAAAACCCGGCGCCAGGGAGGTGACCAGTCCGGCGGCTACGCCAGCCTCGAGACTGCCCAGGGCCCAGCCCCAGGCACAGACAATGCCGGCTACCAGAGAGGCCAGCACGGGCGGGAACCAGAAGGCCACAGCCGCAGGGTAGGTGCCCAGTATGGAGGCCATGATGCGCAGCAGCTCGGACATGGGGTGTCCTGCCCCGAAGCTGAAGCCCTCAGCGCCAGCCACCCAGTGATAGGCGTCGTGTGTAGCCAGCAGCCACTCATCGCCCAGACGAAATTCAGCATCCTCCCAGCTCGGCCACTCCAGCATGCGCAGACAGAAGGCCAGGACCACGGTGAGGGCTATCCAGAAGATGCCGCGACCGGTATCAGCGGTCCAGTTCATGTCTGTAACCGCGGGATTGTGAAGATGCTCCGCTTTCCCGCTCATGCCATATCTCCACGCTGGCAGGCCCAGAAGCAGCGCTCGCGTCCGGCACTGCGGTAGGCAAGGGTACGCCGGAAAGCAAAGCCCCGGGCCTTTGCCGTCACTTCCTCAGGGGCTGGAGCGGCACTGGCCATGAAGACCACCCAGCCGGATCCGGCCAGGTTGTCAGCCACAAGACCCAGTACCTGCTCCCAGGGAAGAAAGGCGCGGCTCAGCACCAGGTCAGGCGCGTTGCCGGCAAGAAAACGGCGTGCGTCCATGTTGTGTGCAAAGGTGCGCGTCAAACTGAGAGTACCCAGCATCTGCGCAAGGAAGAGGGCGCGTTTTTGTCTGATTTCCACCATGTGGTAGGCTCCGTCCGTCCAGACAAGGCGCAGCGGGATGCCCGGCAGTCCTGCACCGGCGCCGAGGTCGGTGCAAAGCGGTGCCTGGGGCAGGGGCAGTTCACGCAAAAAATCCGCCAGACGCAGGCAGTCGCTGACAAGATCCCTGGCAGCCTCCTGCCAGTCAGAGGCGCCGACCAGGTTCATGACGCGGTTCCAGCGCATCAGGGTCGTGATGTAGGTCACAAGACCTGGCAGGGCATTTTCCGGACAGGGCGCGCCTGCGTCCCGCAAGACGCGGGCCAGGCTCCGGACGCTGCATGTTTCTCTGGACACTGGGGCAGGGGACACGGTGTCAATCCTCGGGTACTGCTGGGGGAGACGCGTTATCCGGCTCAAGGTCCTGTACATCCTGCGTACCATGGCAGGATGGACGGAAAGACAGGACAGCCGGAAAAGCATACAGGGGCGATCAGGGGGCGTGCCTGAAGCAATTTTTTTGTCTAGCACACAAGCCCTTGGAAGGCAAAAAGAATTCTGTGAGAAACCAGCCGTCATGGCCTGTTCCTCAGCAGGGAGAACGTCCCTCATGCCAGAGGGCCAGGGACAGGCAGCAGGCAGACAAAAAATGGCCAGCAGAGCGGATATTCCTTTCCAGAACTTGTTTTCAGCAGCTTGCAAGGGACGGCATTTTCCTGTAGAAGGCTAAGATTAATCACGAAAAGCGACGGACAATGCGTTGCGACATAAAGGAGTTTGAACAATATGCGTGAAATGTCTCTTCTCTTTCCCGGACAGGGGGCCCAGGCGGCGGGCATGGGCCGGGACGTGGCGGATGCCGACCCCGGAGCCATGGACATGTGGAAAAAGGCAGAGGCCATCAGCGGCCTGCCCCTGCGAGAAATCTGCTGGGATGGCGACGAGAAGCAGATGAGTGACACCAGGGTGCAGCAGCCTGCTCTCACCGTGGTTTGTCTCACGCTCTGGCAGGCGCTCTCCCGCTCAGTACGTCCCGTAGCCTGTGCTGGTCACAGCCTTGGGGAATACAGCGCCCTGTGCGCCAGCGGCACGCTGGATCTGGAGACCACGCTGCGGCTGGTGTCCCTGCGCGGGCAGCTCATGGCCGAATGCGATCCTGACGGGCGCGGCACCATGGCGGCTCTGGTCAAGCTGGATCTGGACAAGGTGGAGGCCATTGTGGCCGAAGCCGCGAAGGAGACTGGCCAGGTGCTGCTGGTGGCCAATTACAATACGCCAGGGCAGTACGTGATCAGCGGCGAGAAGGAAGCCGTGGAGCTTGCCGGCGTCAAGGCCAGGGCCGTCAAGGGCCGCAGCCTTCCCCTGGCCGTGAGTGGTGCCTTTCATAGCCCGCTCATGCAGGAAGCCTGCGAAAAGCTTGGCGAATATATGCGTCGGGCTGTATGGCGCAAGCCTTCGTGCCCGGTCTACAGCAATGTAACGGCCACAGCGCTGCACGACGGCGAGAGTATACGTGAGGCCATGCTTGTGCAGATGACTTCGCCTGTGCGCTGGATTGACAGCATGCGCGCCCAGTACGCGGACGGCTGCCGGACCTTCCTGGAAATCGGGCCCAGGCCTGTGCTCGCAAAGATGGTGGATCGCTGCCTTGACGGCGTGGCAGACGCCCCCTGCGAGGCCATGGTGGTCAGCAGCATGGAGCAGGTCCGGGCGCTGGCCTGACAGGCTCGCAAAGCGGCAGGATACGCACTAAACGCGGGAAGAGGCGGCGCTGTCCAGCGCCGGGGAGATGTGTACATATGCAGGCATATACAACCGTCCGCACGGCCATTGCGTCTTTTTTGAAAGAACGTGATCTCACATGGCCGGCCAAGGCGGTCATAGAACCTACCAGGGATCCCAGGCACGGCGACTTTGCCACCAACATCGCCATGATGCTGACCCGGGCCACGGGTCGTCCGCCCAGGGAAACAGCTGCCGAGCTGGCAAAGCACATTCTTGCCGTCTGTCCGGATATCATTGCCGCCGAGACGGCAGGTCCGGGCTTTCTCAACATGACCTTTGCGCCCGCCTTCTGGCGACGCGTGATTCTTGACGTGGAGCGTCAGGGCGCAGCCTATGGCCAGACCGACATGGGCGCAGGGCGCAGGACCCTGGTGGAGTACGTCTCTGCCAATCCCACCGGACCGCTGCACGTAGGCCATGGCCGCGGCGCAGCCGCGGGTGACAGTCTTGCCAGAATTTTGCGCAGGGCCGGCTACGATGTCACGACTGAGTACTATATCAATGACGCAGGGCGCCAGATGCGTCTGCTTGGCCACTCCGTGTGGTACCGCCTCTGCCGTCTCGTGGATCGTCCCATGGAGGAGCCGGAAGACTGGTACAGGGGCGAATACATTACGGATATAGCCAGAGAGATGCTGGCTGCTGATCCCTCTCTGGCGGAACTTGACGACGCAGCCGGCGAAGCGCGCTGCTTTGCCTTTGCAAAAGACGTCATCCTCAACGGCATCAAGCAGGATCTGCACGATTTTCGCGTCGAGCATCAGATCTGGTTCTCGGAAAAATCCCTAGTGGACGGCGGCATGGTTGCCCGGGCCTTTGAGGCTCTGGACAAGGCAGGCTATCTTTATGAGAAGGATGGCGCCCTGTGGTTTGCCACCAGCCGCCTTGGCGACGACAAGGACCGCGTGCTGCGCAAGAGCGATGGCACACTCACCTATTTCGCCTCTGACATCGCGTACCATCACGACAAGTTTGAGCGCGGCTTTGCGTTTCTCATTGACGTGTGGGGTGCTGATCATCACGGCTACATTCCGCGCATGCGCGCAGCCATTGCCGCCATGGGCAGGGAGCCGTCGAGCTTTGATGTGGTGCTCATTCAGCTTGTGAACCTGCTTGTCCAGGGCAGGCCTGTGAGCATGTCCACCAGGGCTGGCACCTTTGAGACGCTGGCTGATGTAGTCCGGGAAGTGGGCGTGGATGCAGCTCGATTCATGTTCCTGTCGCGCAAGACAGACACTGCCGTGGATTTTGATCTCGAGGCCGTCAAGCAGCGCAGCATGGACAACCCCGTCTACTACGTGCAGTACGCGCATGCGCGCATCTGCGCCGTGCTGCGGCGCGCTGCCGAACAGGGCATTATTGTGCCTGAACATGCAGACGAAGCGCTTCTTGAGGTACTGGACACTCAGGAGGACATGCAGCTGGCACGCCGCATGGAAGTCTTCCCGGATATGATCGCCCAGGCAGCCCGCAGCCTCGGCGTGCATCACGTGAGCCATTACCTCACTGAACTGGCCCAGTGCCTGCACAGTTATTACACAAAATATTCGATTCTCGGCTCAGGAGACGAAAAGGTCACCCTGGCGCGCCTGTGTCTGCTGCGGGCCGTGGCCACAGTGCTGGCCAGCGGCTTGGATTTGCTGGGTGTCAGCGCGCCCGAGCGCATGTAGGGCCATGGGCCGTCACAGGCCGGGGAAGACAGGAAGGCTTGAGAGATGAGTTACGTACGACGCGCTCAGACCAGGGACGGCAAGACCAGGTTCAATACCAGCCTGAGTCCGGCTGCGGTTTCGCTCATCGCCCTGGGCATGCTGCTGATTCTGGGCTGGTGCTTCTACATGGGGTTTATGATAGGCCGCGGCCAGAACCCCGAGGAGCATCTGCAGCGTATGGCTGCCATGCTGCAGGCAGGCAGAGACAAGCAGCCCGGCGATAATGCGCCAGCTGCCGGGACTGCTGACGCATCTTCGACCGCAGCCGCAAAGCAGGGCGGGCAGGAAGCGCCCGCACAGTCTGCAGGAGTGTCTGCAGACAGCACCAGGGCCGTGCCCCGGGGGCAGGTCCCTGGCTATCCTGTTTTCCAAACCGGAAAAGCGCCTGCGCAGAAGGCACAGCAGCCGGCCTCTCCCCCCAGGGCACAGGTGGTGCCTGCAGGTGCTGCAGCCCAGAGTGCGACGCCCACCTATACCTTTGTCTACCGCATGGCTACAGTGCGTAGCCGCGAGGACGCACGCAGCGAGCAGGAGCGCTATGAACACAAGGGGTTCAGGACCAGTATACGCCAGTCCGGCAAAGTCTGGGCCCTGTTCCATACCTTCAAGGGCACAGACAAGGACTGTGAGCTATTTTTGGAGAAGGTGAGCAGGGCGGGGCTGGGCGCCCCTGTGCGTGTATCCAGAAAAAAGAACTGACAGCACGCGGCGATACGTGCGCTGTTATGCGCCTGGCCCGCGCTTCCAGCCCCTTTGTGACACAGGAGGCGGCACCCGTTGCTTTCGCTTGAGCGGAAGACGGCACCGGATATGTGATGACGAAAATTGTGGCGGCCGTGCGCCGTTATGTTCTGTATGCGCTGGAGTTCATGGGGTCCGTGGCCCTGTTCTTCTGCGAGGGGCTGCGTCAGATTTTTGCCTCTGCGCGGCTGTTTGAGCGCAGCCTGCATCAGGTCTACGTCATAGGCTGCCAGTCACTGCTCCTGATCTGCCTGATCTCGCTGTTCTGCGGCATGGTACTGGGCCTGCAGGGCTACTATACCCTGATTCGCTTCGGGTCAGTAGGCTTTCTGGGCTCTGTGGTGTCACTTTCCCTCATCCGCGAACTCGGCCCTGTGCTTACGGCCATCATGCTCACAGGCCGTGCCGGATCAAGCATGACTGCGGAAATTGGCGTTATGCGCATCACTGATCAGATTGACGCGCTGGACGTGATGGACATCAATTCCATGTCCTACCTGGTTTCTCCGCGTCTGGTGGCAGCACTTGTCACCTTCCCTCTGCTCACGGCCATTTTCGACGTGGTGGGCATCATCGGTGGCTATCTCACGGCCGTTGCCCTGCTGGACATGAACCAGGGAGCCTACTTTTACCGCATAGCCTCCTCCGTCACCATGACCGACATCACCTGCGGCTTTGTCAAGGCCGTGGTGTTCGGTCTTGTCGTCATTGTCATCTGCTGCCATCAGGGGTATTACGCCAATACCCGGCGTGACAGCGTCGGCCCCGAGGCTGTTGGCAATGCCACTACCAGCGCCGTGGTCATCTCCTGCATCCTGATCCTGGCTGCCGACTACGTGCTGACCTCGATCTACCTGTAGCGGACACTGGATTCTGGAGGCAGAAATGGCACAGGGCTGGGATATCGACATACGCAATCTCAAGGCCGGCTACGGCACGCACGTGGTTCTTGACACCGTATCCGGTGTCCTGCCGGCAGGTGCCGTTTCCGTTATTCTCGGCGGGTCGGGCTGCGGCAAGTCAACGCTGCTCAGGCAGATCATAGGCCTCTCCAAACCCATGGCCGGCGAACTCATTGTAGGCGATCGCGACATTTTGCGTCTGCCACGCAAGGAGTTCAGCAGGCTGCGCCGCAACATGGGCGTGCTCTTTCAGGACGGTGCCCTGCTTGGTGCCCTGACCCTGGCCGAGAACGTGGTTCTGCCCCTTTCGGAACATCTTTCCCTGTCGCCCGCAGTCCTGCGCCAGGAAGCCCTGCGCGTGCTGGAAATGGTGGGGCTCGCAGATTTCGCGGATTTTTATCCTAACGAGCTCTCAGGGGGCATGCGCAAGCGCGCAGGCCTTGCCAGGGCCATTGTCACCGAACCCAGGATTCTGCTCTGCGACGAGCCCACCTCAGGGCTTGATCCCATCACTGCGGCGCGCATGGACGAGCTCATCCTGGCCATGAACAACCGCTTCCCGGACATGACCACGGTCGTGGTGAGCCACGACATGGCCAGTGTCTGGCGCATTGCCGACAAAGTCATGGTCATCCGTGACGGGCGATCCATCTTCTGCGGAACGCAGGAAGCTCTTCGGGCGAGCACGGATCCCTATCTTGTTCATTTCCTCAACCGCCAGGCTGACGAGGAGCACGCTGTTACGCATACCGGCATGGATCCTGTGGTGCGCGCCGGTGTGGACGCCTGGCTTGCCAGCTAGAGAATATTCAGTACACTGTACTATCTGACTTCTGCCAGGGCATGTTGTCAGCAAAACTACCGGAAAAATTTTTCCTGGTCCGCACTCTTTTACAGGACCCGTTCCAATCGCCGGGTCCGCTGGAAACCTTGCGTATGAATACACCCCGCAATGTCGCTGTCGGCGTCTTTGTTCTCATAGGCCTTCTCTGCGTCTCCTACATGACGGTCAAACTCGGTCGCATGGAGTTTTTCTCTGACAAGGGCTTTGAGCTCAACGCCCGCTTTACCAATGTATCCGGTCTGCGCGTAGGCGCGGACATTGAGGTGGCCGGCGTGTCTGTGGGCAAGGTTTCGGCCATCCGGCTTCAGCGCAGCGAGACGGAAACCACAGCCGTGGTGACACTGCGTTTCAACGAGGATTTGCAGCTGCCTGACGATACCATAGCCTCGGTGCGCACGGCAGGCCTTATAGGCGACAAGTTCATTGATGTGACTCCAGGCGGTTCTGCGGACATTCTCAAGGCCGGGGACAGCATCATGGACACCGAGCCAGCCATAGACCTGGGGGCTTTGATAAGCAAGTACGCTTTCGGCAGCGTCAAGTAGGAAAGCGAACGTGCTCGATTCCAAAACAGTGTCACTTCCCGCTTCGGGGGCATCCTTCCTCGCTTATCGGCATAACCGTCCATCCAGGCGTTTTGTGTTGGCGGGACTGTGCCTGCTTGTGCTGACGGTTGCAGCGTCGCGTCCTGCCTTCTCGTCCGCCTCGGCAATACAGGCCAGGGAAGTGTTGCAGGCCTCGGTTTCCCGCATTCTTTCGCTTCTGCAAAATCCCGGCTACGTCAATCCCAGGACCAGGGAGCCGCTGCGCCTGCAGATAGAGGACGAGGTCTATCACTGCTTTGATTTTGCCGCCTTCAGCGCCCGTACTGTGGGTTCCGCCTGGCGGAAGTTCACGCCCGCACAGCGTGAACGCTTTACTGAGGCCTTTGCCGAACTTCTTTTCTCCACCTATTTAAACCACATAGATGGCTATAATGGCGAAGAGGTCCGTTATACGGGCGAGCGTCGCAACCAGGCCGGCACGCGTGTTGAAGTGGCCACCGAGCTCGCCATGATGGACGGGCGCGTTATTCCTGTTTCCTACCGTATGATGCCGCGGAGGGGCACCTGGGCTGTGTACGACGTCGTCATTGATGGCGTCAGTCTGGTGCTCAATTACCGTACGCAGTTCCAGGACATTTTATCCAGTTCCACGCCTGACGAGGTCATTGAACTTGTCAAGACGCGGGCCCGGGAGGTTGCTGACAATGCTTCCCACTAATAATTCCCTGTCGTGCCGGATGATGGTGCTTATCCTGTGTACTGCGTGCTGGGCTGTCTTTTCCTGCCCGCAGGCGGCAGCAGGCGAAGCCGTCACGGCGCGCAGCGTGGTGGCTCCGAAGGCAACGTATAGCATGCCCATGTCCAGTCTCTACGCTGGCGATGCCGATCCCTCCCATATGAACGGCATCACGGTGACCGAAACAAAATCCGTGGACGACCAGTTCAGCGACGAGCTTGATGACTACGACAACGAGGATCAGGTGCAGAGCATCAAGGACCCTCTGGAGGGCTGGAACCGCTTCTGGTTTGGCTTTAACGACGTTTTCTACCTCTATGTGGCCAGACCGGCCTACAGGGCCTGGGAAAGCATTACGCCAAAGGCCATGCGTACCGGCATCAGCAATTTCTGGCACAATATATGCTTTCCCATGCGCTTTGTGAACAACCTGCTGCAGTTCCGCTTCCTGGAGGCAGGCGTGGAGTTTGGGCGCTTTGTCATCAATACCACGGCCGGTTTCGGTGGTTTTGCCGATGTGGCCAGTCGGGAGGCAACAATTGTGCCTGTGCATCCCGAGGGCGAAGACTTCGGGCAGACCCTGGGACGCTGGGGCATCCCTCACGGCATCTACCTGGTTCTTCCATTTTATGGGCCGAGCTCAGTCAGGGATCTCTTCGGCAGGGCCGGAGATTATGTCAGCTACCCGGCTTTTGCGGCAAGCTTTATCCTGGACACGCCCTGGTACGTGACCACCTTCTCCCAGCAGTTCTTCGTCTTCAATGACATTGATCCCATGCTGCAGACGTACATAACCCTGCGCGACGCCTCGGTAGACCCCTATATCATGATACGCGAGGCCTATATCAGGCACCGGGCCGTGCAGGTAGCCCGCTGATCATGGCTGTTCTGACCATAGAGGATCTGTCTGTCGCCTTTGAGGATGATGCAGGACATCTTTCGCGGGCTGTCGACAGTGTGAGCTTCGCGCTGGAAGAGGGCGGCATCACCTGTCTTGTGGGCGAGTCAGGATGCGGCAAAAGCCTGACAGCGCGTGCCTGCCTGCATCTTTTACCGCGAGGCGCTCGTGCAGCCGGCAGGGTGCTTTTTGACGGCAGGGACATGCTGACGCTGTCTGCACGGGAGCTGCGTCATGTGCGCGGCAACGGCATGGCCATGATCTTTCAGGAGCCCATGACGGCACTGAACCCGGTTCTGACCGTAGGCCGCCAGGCTGCGGAACCCTTGATGACGCATGCGGGCTTCTCCAGACGACAGGCACGTGACAGGGTGGTGGAGCTCTTTACCCAGGTGGGCATTCCCTCGGCGGAACAGCGCTTTGATCTCTACCCGCATGAGCTCTCCGGCGGCATGCGCCAGCGCGTCATGATTGCCATGGCGCTCAGCTGCGAACCGCAGGTGCTGCTGGCAGACGAGCCCACCACTGCGCTGGACACCACAGTGCAGGGACAGATTCTGGCCATTCTGGACGAGCAATGCCGCGCCAGGGGCATGTCGGTCCTGCTCATTACGCACGATTTGGGCGTGGTGGCTCAGATTGCCGACAAAGTGGGCGTCATGTATGCCGGCCATCTGGTGGAGTGGGGAGACGCACGGCAGGTGCTGGAAAACCCGGAGCATCCCTATACCAGAGGGCTCATGGCCTGTGACCCGACGTGCGTACCCCGTGGAGCTGACCGGCTGCCGGCTATTGCTGGTGTGGTGCCTGCGCCGTTTGACATGCCTGCAGGCTGTGCCTTTCATCCGCGCTGCTTCAAAGCTCTGGACTGCTGCCGGCGCATCCCGCCCAGAGAGTCGGTTGAAGACGGACACAGGGTGCTCTGCTGGGAGGCTTTTCGCAAGATAAGGCAGGATGCGTAGCAAGCAGCACTGACAGCCTGCGCTGGCACAAGAGCATGCTGCGCACGGCCTGAAAGTCAGCTTTTGATGCCGCGTTTTTCAAGGTCCTTGACTTTGCGGAAGATGGTGGAACGGTCGACGTCCAGAGCCTTGGCTGCACTGGCGATGGACCCGTAGCGCTTCATGGCTGCGCAGATGACCCTGTCTTCCAGATCCTTGAGGATTTCCTTGTAACTGCGGCCGTCAAATACAATGCGCGGCAGGGTTTCGTCGTCTTCTTCCGCTGCCTGCACCTTGCCGGCAAAGGGCAGCTGCGCCGGGGTGATGGCACCGTTTGAGCAGGTGACAGCCAGTCCCTGCACCATGTTCTTGAGCTCGCGCACATTGCCGGGCCAGTTATGGGCCAGCAGGGCCTTTTCTGTTTCCTGGGTAAAAAAGATGTTGCGGCCGTACTTGCGGGCGTAGAAATCCAGAAAGAAACCAGCCATAGGCAGGATATCATCACGGCGTTCACGCAGGGGCGGCACGTTGAGCACGGCGATCTTGAGGCGGTAGTAGAGATCCGAGCGGAACTCGCCCAGTTCCACGTCCTTTTCCAGATTGCGGTTGGTAGCGGCGATGACGCGCACATTGAGGCGCCTGGGCGTGGTGGCGCCAACGCGCAGAATCTCGCCGTCCTGCAAAAAACGCAGAAGACGCGTCTGCATGGTCAGGGGCAGCTCGCCGACCTCGTCCAGGAAGATGGTGCCTGTGTCAGCGGCTTCAATAAGGCCGACCTTGCCGTTGCGATTGGCGCCAGAGAAGGTGCCCCCTGTGTATCCGAAAAGCTCGGTTTCTATGAGCTGCGGCGAGATACTGCTGCAGTCGACCTTGATGAAGGGCTTGCTGCCGCGCGGGCCCTCCCTGTGTATGCGTCTTGCCAGCACGTCCTTGCCGACGCCGGTTTCCCCAAGAATAAGAATAGGGGCATCGGTTCTGGCTATGAGACTTGCGCGCTGTATGAGATCGGTCATGACCCTGCTGTGCACGATTTCAGGAAATTGCTCGATATCGTTTTGCGAGCTCGATCCCAGCTTGGAGAAGACCTCCAAAAGCTCCTTCTGGAACATGATCCTGTTCTGCAGTTCCTGCAGACGGCTTTCGTCGCGTAAAATGGTGATGCAAAAGGACACGTGCCGGTTGGCGCCGTCGAAAATGGGATGTCCTTCCAGCACCAGCTTGCGACCGTTGGCCAGAGTCTGCACCCTGGTAATCATCTTGCCCGTGCGCAGCACCTCCGGGTTCAGCACGACATCGCAGACACCCTTGCCCAGAAACTCCAGCACATTGTGCCCTATCATGCTGTCATGTGGCACGCCTGTCAGAGTCTCGTGCATGGAGTTGAGCAGCAGGACTGTACCCTGTGCGTCCGTAACACATATGCCTTCACTGAAGACATCCAGCATCTGCATGAGGTGTTCTTCTTTGAGCATGGCGTGAGTCTCAGCATGTTTTGCGGGGCGGCGCGCGTCAGCCGTCCATCGTCCCAGTCAAACAAAAAGCGGGGGCAAAGCATCACCCTGCCTGTATTCTTTTTTGACACTCCCCACACCTGCTGGCAGGGGCTCGCTTCTTCCACAGCAGCCTCTCTGGCCTGCGCCTCCGAAGGTATGACAAAATGAACACGAAAGCAGTTTCGGGTCCGCTATTACTATTCCTATACCGCATACAAGTTTTCAATGCAAATACAAAGAATTTTTCGCTTGCGTGGGAGCGGCTTGCATCCTCATCGCCACGGCAGGTTTTTGAAATGATGTACACTGGGGAGCATATCCGTGCTGGGCGTCAACAAAAGTATACCACTGCTGCCTCTGCTCTGAGCACTTTGTTGTCGCTTGACAGCACTTCCCGGAGCCCGGGGGCAAAATGACAGTGAACTCCGCCAGGCATCATGTACCTGACGGAGTTCCCAAAAGAGGCTGACTGCACAAGGCATCAACCGGATAAATTATTCGGCGTTTGTCCCTTCCTCAGCAGTTTCATCTTCTGCCGGCTGCGTGTCATCCTCAGCTGCATCATCTGTTGCGGCCGGGCTCTCAGCAGCGCCAGCATCGTCTTCCTCTTCCGCTGGTGCGCCTTCCTCTGCGGCTGTATCACCGGATTCGGCATTTCCAGCTGCATTCTGGCTTTCTTCAGGGGCGGCAGCCTGGGCGTCAGGGGCTGCAGCGTCGTCAGCTGAAGCGGATTCTTCGGCCGGGCTTTGTGCAGCGTTTTCGTCTGCTGCCGGAGCCGTCTCCTTGACCTGCGCCGCAGCGGCAGGTGCCGCGGACAAGCCGGAAGACAACACGTTTAAAGCTTTATCCATCCTGAGTGCCGGGATCTGGCTGAAGGTGGGCATAAGCAGCAGGTTGAAGGGCTGGGCCAGTACCACAACACAGACAGCTGTTACCAGCAGGGGTGCTGCGGCAGTGCTGGCGCGCCAGGCTACGTGGCCAATGACAAGGGCGCAGACAAGCGGTGCAAGGCACAGGCCCAGAATCGGATACATCTGCGTATGCCACAGGGTCGAGATGGCGGGCTGCATCTCCATATAGTACGCAGAGCTGAACAGACAGGGCAGGAACGGTGCAACAATGTCGCGGACCATGGGCACAAAGATGCTTGTGAGCAGGAGCGTCACACAGGCCAGGATCAGGCCCAGCAGAATAAAGAAGCAGCACGTGCCGAACCTGCCAAGGTTCAGCAGGGCACGGGCAGTGAGGATGGCCATGATGCAGACGGCCAGGAAGACGTCAGAGGTCTGTGCTGCAAAGATGGCACTGGCCAGCGCCAGAATGAGGCACAGCCACAGGTAGGCAGACGCATTCTCGCTGCGCGAGGCGCGCACACTGCTGACACTGTGAAGAAGAATGCGCGGCCAGGACACGGTGATGACAATGATGAAGAAGGGGAAGAAGATCGCGGCAGCCCAGATGAGCCGATTGATGAAGACCCCCGGATCGGGCATCACAAAAAGAGTGCCCAGCATCATTTCAGTCGTGACGCTGCCGTCAAGAAGTATGATGGCACCAAGCCAGAGCAGCAGGGCGGCAGCAAAGACGACCACGCCGCAGACGGCGTCCGTGTTGCGCAGACGCTGCATGTTGCCGCGCCACACAGCAAAGAGCAGGCCAGCAACCACGGGAACAAGGCCGTAGGAGAGGCCGCCGCTGAGCACAGCCAGGGCAGCCAGCAGATTGCCGATGATCATGCCCGGCAGATTAAAGTTTCCCATCCAGCCGTGGCAGATGAAGCCCATGGCCATGAGCGACAGGCCGCAGGCCAGCGGTACAGGGCCTATGAAGTTGGCCATGCACAGGAAGGCTGGCAGACAGAGCAGGATTAAGCCGGTTCCGAACATGACCTGACGACCAAGACCGGTAAGTCCGCAAAGAACGCACACACCCAGCAGACAGACAGCTGCGCCGGCAAAGCTGAGCAGCGGCCAGTCCATGCCGGCCAGAGGCAGGGGCAGCAGGGAGATGCCCCAGGCGAGCCAGCTCATGACAGGCATCATGGATACACCGCCTGCGTGCGGCAGAAGGCTCAGACCGCTCGTGCCGGCAAGCAGTTTGAGATTATCGGCCTCCTTCGGACAGACCAGATCGCCCGTAAAGATGGGCATCCAGCTGACCAGGGCCAGCATGGCCAGCAGGAAGATGGGCGCTGCCGCAGCAAGGCCGCGGAAAACACTGTTGTGCTCGTGCGTTCCTTCATCTGTCCCTGCCGCCCTGTCTGCGCCACTTTCGGCTGCGGGGCTGCCGGTGTAGAAAGGCTCATCCCTGTCCTCTTCCTCTTCGTCGTACTGCCCTCTGGATGCCTGCACAAAGGGATTCTTCTCGTCATCCTCCTCAGAGAAGGCAAAGTCGCGTGAGCCGTCTGGATATGGCTCCCCATTCCTTGTTGCGCGAATGGCCGCCTTCAGCTCCTCAATCTGACGTTTCTTGCGCTCGGTCTCCAGACGCTTCTGTGTTTCAATCTCCTTTTGATGACGCAGCTCGCTCAGCTGCTGCTGCAAAAAAAGAATCTGTGCGTCGAGATCGTCCTCGGGTGGTTCGGCAGGTGCTGCGGCAGGGACAGCGTTTTGTGCCTCACGCTCTTCCGTTGCCTGGGCTTGCGACTCGCTGGTCCCGGAAGCGGCGTCTTCAGCCTGGGGAGCCTCAGGAGCGAGCGCGTCTTCAGGGGCTTGTGCCGCTGCCTCAGTGGCGCTGGCGTCGTCAGTATCCATAGCCTCGTTTTGAGGCTGGATTTCTTCAGGGGTGCCCTTGGTCGTGTTGTTCTTCATCGGCAAATTCGGCGCATTATTTCCACGCACGCATGCACGCGGGAGGGAGCGCCGCCTCCTTGATAACCTTATAACAATGAGAATGCGGAGCGCAGGCCATATGCCCCCCGCGTTTTGCGCGTCACGGTCCCATGACCGTCGCTGCTCTCCTGCCAGTGCCACACAAAAGCGTGGCGAAGCCACCTCTTCCCCATGGGCAGGCGCCGGCGGCTCACGCGTTCATCTGTTGTGCCATGCAGAGGGCGTGGACAGACAAAACCTCCTTGAGTCAGGAAAGGTGCGTCCTGATCAGCCGGGCCGGTTGCAGTCAGGGGCCGGGGCATTCCTGGCGAAAGGCCGACAAAGAGGTGTCCAGCAGATAGTGAGCCGCCTGACAGGCCTTGAGGGTAAAGTGCAGCCGACCGCCGTCATATACCGGTGCCTGTACATCTGGCGTGAGGCTTTGCGCCTGTGTGCCAACAGCAAGGGCGCAGGACAGGGGGCGATGGGAAAAATTGAGCAGGGTCAGTACGCGTCTGCCGCTTGGGGCGCTGGTAATGATCGCAAGAGAGGAGGACGAAGGTGTGAGCACACCGGCAAGGGTGCCGCTGGCCAGATGGAGGCTGCGCCGCGCCGCAAGAACCGGCTCGAGCAGCCTGGCGAGTGCGTTGTGGCCGGGGCGGGCTGTAGGGCCGTAACCTGGCAGCATCCCGCCATCCAGAAAAGCCAGGCCTGGCAGAGCGCAGGGGAGAGCCATGGCCAGATGCGCAAAGCGCTTCTCCAAATCGGCGCGGCTTGTGTCGTCAGTGACGTCACGGACCAGGGGGCTGGTCTGCCTGCTGCCCGGCAATGCTCCTGTGAAAGCTATACGCTGCACAGGAATATTCCAGGTCAGAAGGCTTTTCATGAGGTCAGCCAGTTCGCTGGCATCGCCTGAGTCAAGCGCTTTTTCCAGGGCCTTGTCCAGTCCTGGAAGCAGCCAGAAGTCGGCGTCCTCAAAGGCCGTGCGCATGAGGGAAATATCGTGTCCTGCCGTCACCAGTGACCAGCCGCCAAGGCGGCGCACCTGCTGTCCGAGTTCACGCAGCGCCTGGGGGGCTGGAGAGCCCGAAGGCGCACTCCCGTCTCCAGCGTCTCTGTCCAGACCGGCAAGGCCTGTGAGGTCAAGTCCGGTGAGGGTCTGGCGGCGCAGTCCCGTAGTCAGGACGATGGCACCTTGCAGGGCCCTTCGTGCGGCAAGACCCGGATCCTGCCAGCAGAGCACGGGACGCCAGGGAGAGCCAGAGGCACGGTATATCCAGCGGCGTGTTTGCCCGTCGACACCGAGCACTGGTCCTGTGACAGCCCAGAGCGTGTCCGCAGGCTGGCGTTCCTGCTCCAGAGGACCGGGTATGATGCCTTCCTGTCGGAGTGCGTCTGTTTGCGCAGCGTCAAGGGGCTGACAGTCCCAGGGGGAGTGTGCCTCAGGCAGAAGTGCGTTGCGGTTGTCGGGTACGGGGTACATGACGTACATGCCGCGCTGACGCTCCGACCCCCTGGCCTGCAGCATGAAGTCCGGACCAAGGCCCGTGGCCGTGGGCATGGCTGTCATGCCGCTCTGCACGCCCAGCTTGCGCAGGGAATTGCCAAGCTCAGTCAACGCCTCTTCACCGCCAGAGCCAGGGCGAAGGCGCAGTGATGCCTGACGATAGACATCAGTCTGTGACCCGGGCACCCAGACGGTGTCTGCCTCGCATGCGCGAGCCAGCCAGAGGCCGGCAGCAGGGATGCTGTCAGCTTCTGCGAGCGTAACCAGACCCGGGCCGGAAAGCCTTGCGACATCGACTACGAGCCAGACCGGAGCCGCCTCCAGAAGCAGCTCGCAGTCCTGCCGAGAAGCTGTGTGCCGGAAGACAAGGGGCGATCCGGAAATTGCGTCGCTGGCTTCAGTGGCCTGGGCCAACATGGACTGGCGGTAAAGCCACTGCTCGTAGACCGGACTGACACGTCCGCCAGCCTCCTCCCCGGCTGGCAGCGGACTGACAAGCAGGCTGGGGGTGTCCGGGACGGCGCAGCCTGGCAGCTGCAGAAGACTCAGCGCCAGCGCAAGCGCAAGCAAAGGACCGCCCGGACCTTTGCAAAAATCAGAGCCGCGCATCCTCGGAGCCGGTGCTGCCGGCTTTTTTGACGGGAACAGCTTCGCCCGGATCGGGAGAGTTTTCCTTTTCCAGTGCCTTGGCCTCGTTCCAGAGCGCATCCATCTCACCCAGTGTCATGTCGGCAAGGCGTTTGCCCGCTTTGCGGGCGCCTTCCTCAATATGCCTGAAGCGTGACAAAAAGCGTTCGTTGGCAGCGTCAAGTTCGGCATTGGCCTTGAGACCGTGCCTGCGGCCCAGCTCTACCACGCTGAAAAGCAGATCGCCCAGCTCGTGACGCACCATATCGTCGTCCCCGCGGGCAGCAGCGTCTACGTACTCGAGCCACTCGGTCTCCACCTGTTGCTCCACGTCTTCGGTGGTCTCCCAGGTAAAGCCGTGCCTGGCTGCCTTGGAGTGAATACGATACGCACGCGCCAGGGGATCCAGCGTGCGGGGCAGGGAGTCAAAAACTCCTTCGGGACGGCCCTCCAGCTTGTGCTCCTCCTGCTTGAGCGCTTCCCAGGCCTTGAGCTGCTCGTCCAGGCTTGCAAAGGTCATGCCGGCGAAGACATGGGGATGGCGGTGTATCATTTTGGCTGCGTTGCGCTTGAGGACATCAGTCAGAGTAAATTGTCCCTGCTGCTCGTAAAGGTGTGTGATGAAGAGCAGCAAAAAGGCCACGTCGCCCAGCTCTTCGCACACTTCGTCAGCCTTGTCGGCGCGAATGGCACTCACGAGCTCGTGACTTTCCTCAATAATGTATTCTGTAAGGGATGCTGGTGTCTGCGCCTTGTCCCAGGCGCAGCCGTCCGGCGCAGTGAGCCGGGTGATGACGTTCCGCAGCCCGGCAAGTCCCTGATATGCGTCTTCAGCCATGGATGATCCTGTGTCAATTCCCGTTCAAGGGGGCTCAGAGTTTGAATTTGTCCACGATATCGGGCGGCAGGGCGGCGTGTATCTGTTCGGTGATGGCCGTCATGTAGGGGCGCACACGCGAATTCTGATAGAACTCCATGCTCGAGAAAAACTTGCCCATGAGAAGGAAGATAAGAGAGCACAGGAGCACGCCCTTGGCCAGGCCAAAAAGACCACCGCCCACGCTGTCGAGCCAGGAGGTGAAGGCAAAGCGCAGCAGACGCTGTATAAGCCTGGCAGCAATGGCCACAGCGATGACAACGGCTACAAAGAGCACGACGTAGGCCGCCATGGTGCGCCACATGGGCTCGGCAATGAAGGTGAGCTGTTCAGCCAGCAGGGGATGGAAAGTATGTGCCGTCCAGAAGCCGCCGACCAGGGACACTATAGCGGCAATTTCACCAACAAGGCCGTTGAACCAGCCCCGTATGGTAAAGAAAATGAGAATCAGAATAAATGAAAGGTCAAAAATGTCCTGCCCCATGGTCACCTCGCGTGAAAAGATGAATGGTTTATAGCAGAACACGATATACAGAACAAGGGAGTTATAGCCTCCCGTCAGGACTCACACTGCAGCAGCATCTGATGCAAAAGCAAAAGGACCCTCTGCCCGGAGACCGGACCAGGACTCCTTGATCATGACAGTGCCCGCACAATGTAACAGCCCGGCGACAGGAGGGGCATGGCTGCGTCGGGCAGAAAGGATTTACCCGGTCCTGCTGACCTGCAGGTTGAATTTGTGGTCTGTTGCCGACCTGATGCAGGGGGCGATCAAGATGCCTGTTCGATGAGCTTTCAGGACCTCGCACGCTATTCCCAACTGAAGCGTCAGGCCATC
>CAZJPT010000003.1:0-25134 GCA_964547835.1 uncultured Desulfovibrio sp. | reverse complement strand
TTGTGTGCGTTTTCTGGGAAAGGGGCTCTCCTTTATCGAGCGTCTGCGCACACGCAGCTTTATTCTGCAAAATCCCATGACCTACAGGGAAAAGCTCGGTTCCGCACGTTCCAGGGAAAAAGACAACTCGTAGACAGCGCGCTGGGTATTGCTACCAGGGGACAAGCCATGCACATCAGCCAGACACGGGTCAGCGAGCTGCGCCTTGGCGTCGGCGACAACGATCTCGACGTGGAGATCAGCAATTTTTTGCTGGAAAACAACATTCTGCACAGCATGAATCCGGATATCGTGGCCAGCCAGGAACAGCTGAGCTTCATGGTTGCCCTGGAACCAGGACAGATCTACGTGCCCTGCTCGGATGCAGTCTTCTTTGCCATCATGAGCCCGGACTTTCCACAGCTTTTGCAGGACGAATATCGCCGCGTCTGGCGTGTTGCCATGCGTCTGTTGTCCGGGCTGCCCGTAGACCGGGAGCGGCGTCGCCTGCTGCGCGCCTATCTGCGCAAGCGCTTAAGCAAGGTTCTGCTCTTTCACGACATCATTCCCTCAAGGCTGCGCAAGCGTCTCACCTCTATGCTCCTCATGTCCTGCCATGGGAATGACCCTCTGGCTGCAGAAAAACTTGACGCCAGTGTACGGCAGCAAAAGATACTGGCAGCACTGCATGATCTGCTGGATGCTGTCCCCGGGAATCTGCAGAATATGGGCATGCACGCCATGCTGCACGCCATGGATCGAGTCGAGTTTGCGCGTTACGCCTGCCTCACGGCGCATGCCAGCCCCTGGAGCGAACGTGTCCCTTCACTGGATGAGGCACGGCAGGCCTTTGAGGAGGCCGAGACAATACTCGGTGCCCTGCGCGTTCCGCTGCCGCTTTCTCACGCAGACAAGTTCCTGACCGTCCTGATGCTCTGCGACGCCGATGGCGGCGCTTTCTGGGACCTGTGTCTGGCGCGTCTGCTCATTGGGCATGGACACAAGGTGATCTATGCCGTGAAGGAAGGTTTTTACGAAAGGGCGCCTACGCTGCGGGATATGGAGGCGGATCCCGTGCTCAGGAAGTTCAGGTACTTGAGCAACGTATGCGGGGAGAGGGATCTGTCCAAGAACAAATTACTGCACCGCCTGCACAAGGGCGAGATGCTCATCATCAGCGACGGCACCTGTGAGCGGCTGAATCTGCTGCGCTGCTCGGTCACCTTTGCCAGGGCATGGAAGGAGGCTGATTTGGTGCTGGCCCATGGCTGGCGACTTGCTGAAATACTTATAGACACAAGCCACTCCTTTACCCGCGATGTGTTGTGCTGGTGGCTGGACAGGCACGACGGGACGTTTCGTGCTGCTTTCAAGCCGCATGCTGCAGGTGTGCACAAGTTCAGCTCTGAGGATCTGCACCATCGCGCTGCAGCCATCATTGACGAGATGCGCCATGCCTGTGCCGCAGGACATCCGGTCATCTTCTATTCCTGCATTATCGGCTCCATTCCCGGAGAGACGTCTACGGCCATACGGCTGGCTGCGGCCATCACCGGAGATATACAGCGGCGTCATCCCAATGCCTTCGTCATCAATCCGGCCAGCTATTTTGCTGAAGGCATGGACGGCGACGATCTCATGTACATGTGGGAGCACGTGCAGCGCAGCGGGCTTATCAATATCTGGTATTTCCAGACTGCCGAGGATATCGAGCTTGGTTTCAAGCTGTTGAGCATGACTGCGCCAGAGGTGTGGGTCGGCAAGGACGCCAGTTATTCCACGGGCTGCACCAAGGAGATGCACATCGCCCTGGAGGTGCAGAAGCGCAATCCAGAGATGCAGATACTGGGGCCGGATCCGGCATCCTTCTTCAGGCGCGGCGAATACGGGGTCGGAAAATATTTTGACGCCGTTCTTGACCGGCGCTAGGATATCATAAGGAAATCATGCTGATGTCCGGCGCGGCGCGCCACAAGGAGACGTAGTCCATGTCAGAATTTGAAGCCGTTATAGGCCTCGAGATCCATGTCCAGCTGGCCACCAGATCGAAGCTTTTCTGCTCCTGCCCCAATCACTTCGGCCAGAAGCCCAATACCAATACCTGCGAGGTGTGCACCGGCATGCCCGGGGCCCTGCCCAGAATCAACAGGCAGGCCGTGCGCTGCGCCACTATGGTAGGTCTGGCCACTAACTGCGCCATCAATCTGGACTCGGTGTTTGCACGCAAGAACTATTTCTATCCGGACCTGCCCTGTGGCTACCAGATCTCTCAGTACGAGCTGCCATTGTGCGAGCACGGACATGTGCTTATCCAGACTGCTGCAGGACCGAAAAAGATCGGCATCACCCGCATTCACATGGAAAACGACGCCGGCAAGAACATTCACTCCCATACCGAGAATCACAGCTACGTAGATCTCAACAGGGCCGGCACGCCGCTTGTGGAAATAGTCTCAGAGCCCGACATGCGCTCCCCAGAGGAGGCTGTGGCCTATCTGAAAGAGATCTACCGCATTGTCACCTATCTTGGTGTCTGCGACGGCAACATGGAAGAGGGATCCTTCCGCTGTGACGCCAACGTTTCGGTGCGCCGGCGTGGTGACACCCGGCTTGGCATACGCACAGAGCTCAAGAACGTCAATTCCTTCCGCAATGTGGCCCGGGCCATAGCCTACGAGATAGGCCGTCAGGAGGACGTTATTCTGGACGGCGGTGAAGTGGTGCAGGAAACGCGTCTTTATGATGCGGACAAAAACAGCACCGCAGCCATGCGCTCCAAGGAGGAGGCGCACGATTACTGCTATTTCCCTGATCCGGATCTTCTGCCAGTGCATATTGATCCGGCTGAATTTGCACGCTGGAAGAGTGAACTGCCAGAGCTTCCGGCTGAGCGCATGCACCGCTTCATGGACATGACAGGTGTGGCAGCGGATGAGGCGGAGATTCTTGTGTCGAGCAGGGCCATGGCAGACTTTTTTGAGACAGCTGCCGGCATGGCGACGCCCAGGAAGGTAGCCAACTACGTTCTCGGCCCTCTGCAGCGCGAACTCAATGCCACAGGACAGAGCATCACGGATATCAGGATGACGGCCCGGGATCTGGCCGAACTTGTCAATATCGTGGACGAGGGGCTCATCAGTGCCAAGATAGCCAACGACATTTTTGGTTCCTTGTGCCGCGAAGGCGGCTCTCCCAGGGAATGGGTGACTAAGCATCAGCTGACACAGATCTCCGACAGTTCAGCCATAGACAGCGCCGTAGACAAAGCCATTGCTGCCAACCCGGCCGAAGTGGAGGCTTACAGGGGCGGCAAGAAGAAGCTCCTCAGCTTCTTCATGGGCCAGGTCATGCGCGAGACAAAGGGCAAGGCAAATCCCGGCCTTGTGAACAAGCTTTTGCAGCAAAAACTCGGCTGAGTGTCGATTAGAGCATCTGCACGGCACAGAGATGTCAAATCGGGCCGGTTTATCCCATGCTGGAAGAGCCGGCCCGGTTGCGTGTCAGTGTATGGCCTCATGCCCGGCGTCCCATGTGGGCGCTGGTGATGCGGTTCAGGCTGTTGCGGCCCCGTCCGGGGGCAGGGTGGCAGCCAGATCCTTGTGCGTCATGGCAGCTACACAGGAGTCGGACCAGACGTTGATGCAGGTCTCGATCATATCGATGACAGCGTAGATAGGCAGGATTATGCCCATGATGTCCACGGGCACGCCCATGGACGACATGAGGGACAGGGTGAGGAAGTAGCAGCCCATGGGCACACCGGCATTGCCGATGGCGGCCAGCACAGAGACAAAGAGCCAGGTCATCATGGTGCCTGTGGTGATGTCTATGCCGGCGTTTTGCATGAGGAAGAGCGAGGTCACCAGGATGAAGGCTGCGCAGCCGTTCATGGTCACGCGTGGTGCGCTCCACGCGGTTCTTTCCGGAGAAAATGTCCATGTCAGCCTCCATGGCGGAATGCGCCCGCGCAAAAGGGGCCCGCCCGTTTTCAATGTACTTGATTAAAAAAGAGGCGCCCCGAAGAGCGTGAGTAAAACCATATATCAGAGCAGTCTGGGCGACAAGACAGGCCTGCTTCCTGCATCAGCGTCTTTCACGACCTTGCAGCCGGATGCGGCAGGCCACGCTCCATGGCCAGCAACAGGCGCTTGAGCGTATGTCCGGCAAGGTTCGGGCCGCTTAGAGAATAATTGCCAGGGCCACAGGCGCCGACAACTCTGTGGCAGGGAATAAAGAGGGGCAGAGGATTGGCTGCGCAGGCTTGGCCTACAGCGCGGGCGAGCCCGGCATTGCCGAGCTCACGGGCAATCTGACCGTAGGTTCGTGTCCTGCCGCAGGGAATGGTGGCAACAAGGGCCCACACCTTATGCTGAAAGGCTGTACCCTGCGGATCCAGGGGGAGATCTCCTCCTGTGGGCAGGTCTGCCCCGGCATGGGCATGTTGCGCGCAGGCAAGGCAGGCATGTAAAAAGCGCCTGCCCTGCTGCA
Source organism: uncultured Desulfovibrio sp. (assembly GCA_964547835.1). Lineage (GTDB taxonomy): Bacteria > Desulfobacterota > Desulfovibrionia > Desulfovibrionales > Desulfovibrionaceae > Desulfovibrio. Next base: position 20,667 of record CAZJPT010000003.1, on the reverse strand, counting down.
GCACAGTGTGAACAGCGTCATCCCCATCCTGCAGATTTGAGCATTGAGTCCGCAGCTGCTGGTGATGCACGTGACGCACCTGACTCTTATGAATCACGTGGACCGGCAGCAAAGCGGCATCAGATATTCCCGATTCCTGGACAGTGGCAAAACTGGTCAGGCCGTGCGGGCCTGCCGTAAGTCTGGCCAGTCCCAGCAGAGGCAGACGCATGAGCAGCAATTGATCAGCTTCACTGTCAGCGCTGTTTGCAGCATGCTGAAACGGGAAGGCAGGAGAGATGGGAAGCATGGTTTGTATACAGATCTACGCCTTTTCAGGAGTCTTTGAAGATTTGCCGGGCGCATTGACCGTGGGGTCTACGAGCCAGCTGCACACAGCTGCCAGAACTGCCAGGCAGCTCATGACCAGGAAGGTTGTATCAAGGCCCCAGTTGTCGCCTATCCAGCCAAGGATGGGTGAACACACACCGCCCATGGCTACGCTCAGTCCCATGGTCACGCCAGAGGCAAAGGCAATGTTGCGCGCCAGGAACTGCTGGCCAAGCACCACGCCAGGCCCGAAGGCGAAATAGGAACAGTACCCGAAGAAGGGGACAAGACACCAGGCAAGGGTGGCGGACTGACATAGGCCAAGGGTAAGCAGAAACAGGGGGAGAGGTGTATAGGCCATGCGCAGAATGCGGCCGTAGCCGAGTCTGTCGGACAAAAAGCCGCCCAGGATGTTGCTGCCTACGCCGAAAAAGCCCATGACCGTCACGGCCATGGCAGCTGTGGCCTTTTCCTGGCCGAAGTTCTGCATGAGGTACAGCGGCAGATAGGTCATGATGCCTGTGTTGACGCACGAGCGCGTCAAAATGACAATGGAGATGCGCCCAAACTGGCCCCAGCAGTTTTTGCCCTCGCCACTGCCACCGGCAGCCCTGGCTTTCCTGGGCACTTCGGCTTCGCCCTGGCGCAGGAAGTAGATCAGCGTCGCCGAGGTGCATATGGCAAGAATGCCAAAGACAGCTGTACCGTTAAGCCCCAGGTTGCTGACCAGCAGGACTGCCAGCGGGGGGCCTATGACAAAGCCCGTGTTGCCGCCAATGGAAAAAATGCTGACTGCCAGGCCTTTTCTGTCGCCGCCGGCTTTGTTGGCAAGGCGGGCAGCAGAGGGGTGAAACACCGAGGAGCCAAGGCCCATAAGGGCTACGGCCAGCAGGATGGTGGCGTAGGAGGAGCTCAAGCCGGCCAGGCTGATGCCGGTTCCGGCAAGAATAATGCCCAGGGGAATGAGCCAGGGCTTGCGGAAGTAATCCGCCAGCAGACCGAAGAGGGGCTGTGTCGCCGCAGACAGGATGGCATTGGAGAACATGATGCCGCCTGTGGCCTGATAGCTCAAGGACAGGCTTTCGCGCACGAAGGGCAGGATGGCAGGCAGTGCTCCGGCATTGACGTCCGTGGAGAAGTGACCGAAGGAAAGTAGTGCTACTTTTTTCTTATCCATACAGATCCTCGTGGGGTTCGGGTTCTGCAGGATGGCCTGAAGGGCAATCCATGCGGGGAAAAGAAGACCGTTCGCACGTTCCGACAGCTGCCCTTGTGCGGGCACGCGTCTAGAACGGTTATGCTTCATTCATAACTTATGGACGACCCTGGTGCAAATGTTCTGCCTGTATGCCGGCACTGGAGCGGTTTCATTATGAAATCCAATATGTCAGGCGACATGTCCGGACTCACGGAACTACGCCTTGATGCAGCGACAGTCATTGCATCAATGGCCTTGACACCCCTCGCCAATGGCAGAAAGCATTAAGCTTCAAGACGAAGCAGCTCTAAAGCATGCTCACCGGGTCCAGATCAAGAATAACACGCATTTTCCTTGCTTCCTTGCGCAGACAGGCGTCGTGATAGAGACGTCGCGGAGCTGCCCAGTCTGTGGTTTTCAGCAGACACTGAAAGCGCATGCGGTTGTTGAGCATCGGAATGGGCGAGGGCACAGGGCCGAGCAGTGTGAGTCCGCGCTCGCGGGCTGCATTCTTGATCCACTGCCGCATCTCCTCCATGGCTGATGCTGCGTCCGCGTCCTCGCGTTCATAGGTAAAGCGGATGAGGGTTAAATGGCTGAAAGGCGGAAAGCAGAAGCGCCGCCGGCGCTCGATTTCTGCAGCGTAAAAGCCTTCGTAGTCGGCGTTGATGACGTACTGCCAGCAATAGTGCCGCGTGTCGCGTGTCTGTATGAGCACGCGGCCCGGTTTTGCGCCGCGTCCTGCCCTGCCTGCGGACTGTACCAGCAGCTGAAAGGTGCGCTCTGCTGCGCGGTAGTCAGGCAGGGACAGCCCCAGGTCTCCGTCGGCTATCACAGCCAGGGTCACGTCCGGAAAATGATGCCCCTTGGAGACCATCTGCGTGCCTACCAGCACCTGGGCCTCATGGTCGGCAAAACGGGTAAGCAGTTCCTCCATGGCACCGGCACGGCGGGTGGAGTCGCGGTCAAAGCGCAGCACTTCGCGTCCGTAGCGCGCAGTGAGAAAGGAGGTGACGCGCTCTGTGCCTTCGCCCATGGGCAAAAAGTTCATGTGGCCGCAGGCAGGGCAGGGGGCCGGGAAATCGATGCTGTGGCCGCAGTAGTGACAGAGCAGGCGGCCGAGGTCACGGTGGAAGGAAAGCCCTACCGAGCAGTTGGGACAGGACAGGGTGTTTTTGCAGTCCGGACAGTAGATCTGCGGCGCAAAACCGCGCCGGTTAAGCAGCACAATGGCCTGTTCCCCGCGGCCAACGACCTGGTCCAGGGCCTCCAGGGTGGCTGATGCAAGGAGAGTGCCTGTTTCCTCGGCAAAGCGCGTGCGCGCCATGGGCACAAGTTCTACAGGCGGAAGCTGACTGCCGCTCACGCGGCCTGGCAGGCGCAGAGCAGGCAGAACACCCCGACAGCTGGCATGCCACGTTTTAATGTCGGGTGTGGCTGACCCCAGCAGCATCAGGGCTCCGGCGCGTCTGGCCTTGAACCAGGCCGCTTCCTTTGCCTGATAAGGAACGCGCTCCTCCTGCTTGAAGGCCTGATCGTGCTCCTCGTCCAGAATGACGCAGCCAAGATCCGGAACAGGCAGGAACAGGGCTGAGCGTGTGCCTATGACAAGACGGGGCCCCTTGACTGCATTCATGGCTCGGAAAGTGATTTCACGGCGGTGCTGGCTCTGATAGCCGTGATAGAACACAAGGCGGGCGTCCGGCAGGGCGTTTTGCAGATCGCGCTTGAGCTTGTGGGCCAGGGCCACTTCCGGTGCCAGCAAAAGAGCCGAGCGGCCGCGGGCAAGACAGGCTTTGATGACTTCCGTGTAGACAACTGTCTTGCCTGAGCCTGTAACGCCGTAGAGCAGACGCTGCGCCGTTTTACCTGTGTCGAGCAGGGGCACCAGGGCGTCTACGGCAGCCTGCTGGGCGTCAGTGAGCGTCAAGCTGACCGGAACTGCCGACACGGGCTCAAGGAGCATGACGTTGAGCTGCTCCTGCCTGGCGTCGTCATCGTCTGACTCCAGGCGCACCAGTCCCTGGCTCACCAGGGCGTCTACTACGGATGCGCCACCGCTGCCAAGGCTGCGGATGAGGCTGCGGCGGTTGACAGCCCCCTGCAGCATAAGGGTTTCCAGGCACTTGATCTGGCGCAGTGCATTGGGTCTGACAGGCCAGGGGGCCTCACAGGCGAGAAGACAGCGCTCGCCTGCAGCTGCGTCGCGTCGCGGCGCGAGCATGCGCGCACGCCCGGAGACAAGTTCCTGGGCAAGCTCCTTTTTAACAGCCTGAGGACTCTGGCAGATTTGCTTGAGACTCATGGCAGCACCGCCCCGCCCGCGGCACAGGCCTGGCAGCATCTCGCCGTTTCCTGCAAGGGGTTTTTCCAGACGCCGCAGGCGCACGTTCATGTCCTTGAGAAAGGGCAGCATGGTGGCCGCAGCGCGGCCGACATCCATGCCATAGCGCTCGGCCACGGCAACAAGCAGGTCGAGCAGTGCAGCATCCACAAGGGGTGCTGTCTCCAGAGGCCAGGAAATGTTCTTGAGGCGCACACCCTCAGGAGCCGGCACATCCAGGGCGCGCAGAAGGCCTGGACGCAGCGGACCGGCTCCCAGGGGAACAGCTGCGCGCATGCCTGGCTGCCAGAAACTGTCCGGAAAAAATGACGGCAGTGTGTAGGTCAGATCCTGGTAAGGCGGGACAAGAAGACTGACAAGTGCGTTCACGATACATTATGAGCCGGCAGGAGCGGCAGATGCTGTGCAGGCGGCTGTGTTTGCACGCAGGCTTGCGTAGACGGGTTCGGCATCGGGGCATGAGAAAATGGCTGAGCGCGGACAGGCCAGGGCCTCGGCCAGGACATCGTTGATATGCGTGACAAAAATAAGCTCCATGCCTTCGCTGATGTCCACAGGCACATCCTGCATGGCGCTCCTGCTCTCCTCAGGGAGGATTATGCGGAAGATGCCGGCGCGTCGTGCGGCCAGCATCTTTTCACGCAGGCCGCCTACGGGCAGTACACGGCCGCGCAGGGATATCTCGCCGGTCATGGCCGTGTCGTCGCGCACAGGGATGTTGAGCAGGGCGCTGGTGATGGCTGTGGCTATGGTAATGCCTGCAGAGGGGCCGTCCTTTGGTGTGGCGCCGTCCGGCACGTGCACATGGAGGTCCACTTTTTTGTGGAAGTTCAAGGCAAGGCCGAATTCCGCGGCATGGGCGCGCACGTAGGACAAGGCTGCACGCGCTGACTCCTTCATGACCTCGCCGAGCTTGCCGGTGGTGACAATGGAGCCGGAGCCGGCCATGATGCCGACCTCCACAAAGAGGATTTCGCCCCCCATGGACGTCCAGGCAAGGCCTGTGGCTACGCCGGTCAGGGGTTTGTCCTCCTTTTTGTCATGGCGCCTTTTGGCAGCTCCGTAAATGGCGGGCAGACTGTCCGGGCGGATGACGTTTTTCCAGAGGCTGTCACCACGCTCGACAAGGCCCATGGCCGTCACCCGGCAGAGCTTGGCAATGCGTCGTTCCAGGGAGCGCACTCCGGCTTCAGCCGTGTAATCGCGGATGATGGTGCGCAGCGTGTCGTCGCCTATCTCCAGGTTTTCAGGACGGATGCCGTTTTCCTGCGTCTGTCTGGGGATGAGGTGGGTGCGGGCAATGTGGAACTTTTCGGTCTCCAGGTAGGAGTGCAGCTCAATGACCTCCATGCGGTCAAGCAACGGCGCTGGAATGCCGTCCAGGGAGTTGGCAGTGGTAATAAAGAAAGTTTTGCTCAGGTCGTAGTCCAGATTCAGATAGTGGTCGAGATAGGTGGCGTTCTGCTCGGGATCCAGCACCTCCAGCAAAGCTGCAGCCGGGTCACCGCGCTCGGAGATGGTCATCTTGTCGATTTCATCCAGGCAGAAAAGGGGGTTGGAGGTCTTCACCCGTTTGAAGGACTGGATGATCTTGCCTGGCAGGGCACCGGTATAGGTGCGCCTGTGGCCGCGGATTTCGGCTTCGTCACGCACACCACCCAGGGACAGGCGTATGTATTCGCGGCCTGTGGCCGCGGCTACAGAGCGGGCCAGCGAGGTCTTGCCAGTGCCGGGAGGGCCTGTGAAACAGAGGATGGGACCGCGCAGCGTGCTGGAGAGCTTCTGCACGGCCAGGTATTCAAGGATGCGCTCCTTGGGCTTTTCAATGCCGTAGTGATTGCTGTCCAGCACGTGTCTGGCCTTGTCCAGATCGGTTTCTACGGGAGTAACGTGATTCCAGGGCAGGTCCAGGATCCATTCCACATAGTTGCTGAGTATGGTGTACTCAGGCGATGTGAAAGGCGTGGCGCGCAACTTGTTGATTTCGGCAAGACAACGCGCTCTGGCCTGATCCGGCAGATCCTTTTCCTTCAGTTTCCGCTCGTAGGCATTGAGCTCCTCCTGCGGATCGCTGAAGCGTCCGAGCTCCCTGTTGCAGGCCTTGATCTGCTCAAGCAGGTAGTACTCGCGCTGGTGTCTGTCCATCTGCTCACGCGTGTTCGCACGGATGGTGCGTGCGAGCTCTGTCATGTCTTGAAGACGGGAGACAAAGGAGCAGGCTCTTATAAGGCGGTCGCTGACGTCAAGGCGTTCCAGCACTTTCTGCTTCTGGAGTGCTGTGATGGGCATGTAGGAGGTGACGACGTCAGACAGCTCCCCGGGTGACGTGATTTGTAAAAGGCCAGTCAGCGTCTCCTCACTGAGGTTGGTCCCGGCACCTTTATCTTTGAGCAGAACCCGCAGCATAGAGCGCAGAAATTCGTATGTTTCCGGTACGATCTCGCAAGGCTCGTCCTGCAGCGGACTCACCCTGGCAAGGGGCACGTTTCCGTCCATCTCGAGGCTGGTTATCTTTGCACGGTGCTGCCCCTCGAGCAGGATCTTGAAGTTGCCGTTCTGCATGCGCGTTATCTGCGTGATGAGACAGACAACACCTATGGTACAGACATCCTCTGCCGTGGAGACACCATGCGCTCCGGAACTGGCTATCAGGGATGTGAAAGCGCGTTTGTATTTATTCCTCTGGATGTACTCAATGGTTTCAATGGAGTTTTGTATGTTGACAATGAGAGAGTGTGTGCAGTGTGGAAAGACAAGGTTGTCATAAAGAGGCAGAACAGGAAAGGGGCCGATAATTTTCTCTTGAGGAGACGTTTTTTTTGGGTTGTTCTCGCTCTGCTGTCTGTCCGTCTGCTCACGCGTGTTCGCACCGATGCTGCTCGAGGGCTCTGTCGTGTTTTGCAGAGGGTAGACATAGGCGATGGCCTTTATAAGGCGCTCGGTGACGTCAAGGAGTTCCAGCACTTTCTGCTTCTGGAGTGCTGTGATGGGCATGTAGGAGATGACGACGTCAGACAGCTCCCCGGGCGACGTGATTTGTAAAAGGTCAGTCAGAGTCTCCTCACTGAGGTTGGTCCCGGCACCTTTATCATTGAGCAGGTTCCGCAGCATAGAGCGCAGAATTTCGTATGTTCCCGGTATGATCTCGCAGGGCTCGTCCTGCAGCGGACGCACCCTGGCAAGGAGCACTTTTCCGTCCTCCTTGAGGCTGTTTATTCTTGCACGTTGCTCCCCCTCGAGCAGGATCTTGAAGTTGCCGTCCGGCATGCGCGTTATCTGGGTGATAAGACAGACAACACCTATGGTACAGACATGCTCTTCCGTGGAGACACCATGCGCGTTGGAACTGGTTACCAGGGTTGTGAAAGCGCGTCTGTGGTTTTTCCTCTGGATGTACTCAATGACTTCAAGGGCGTTTTGTATGTTGACAATGAGAGAGAGTTTACAGTGGGGAAAGACAAGGTTGTCATAAAGAGGCAGAATAGGAAAGGGGCCGATAACTTTCTTTTGAGGAGACGTTTTTTTGGGAGTGGGCTTCTTGGGGGGAGTGGAGTTCATGATGTACCTCAGGATACCGGGCGGAGCTGTGCCTGAACCGCATGGCGGAACATGGCCCCGCGTCAAAGTCATTCTGAATACGAACTAATAGACGTCGGGCAGGGGAAAAGCAAGAAGCGTGTTGGCAGCCGGGTGATGCTCTGGCAGCAGCATGGACAAAAGAACGTTTTTTGCGTATTGCCAGCCCATGGCAGAAAGTTCATTTATGGCCGAGCTGGTGGAGTTCGACGACCCTGTTGTTGCCCAGCAGCTGTTCGGCGCCAATAACGCGACTCTGGATCTCCTGGCTTCGGTCAGTGGGGCAAGGATATCCAGCCGTGGTCTGAAAGTGCTTGTTTCTTCACCGGATGCGGCAGTCCGGGAAGGGCTGTGCAATGTTTTTGTGCAGCTGTATGAAATGTACCGTCAGGGCGTGCACCTGTCCCGCGAGGATGTGCTCAGGGCCTGGAAAATGGTCATAAACGATCCTGGTGTCGCCCTTGCAGAGGTCTACCGGGAAGCAGTTTTCCTGCAGACTCCGGGACGTACGGTGACGGCCCGCAATCTGGCGCAGAAGGCCTATCTTGAAAGCCTGCGCCGCCATTCCCTGGTCTTTGCCACAGGACCTGCTGGCACAGGCAAGACCTATCTTGCCGTGGCCATGGCCCTCTCGCTATACTCAAAACATCAGGTCAAGCGTATCATTCTCACAAGGCCGGCTGTGGAGGCCGGTGAGCGTCTGGGCTTTTTGCCGGGCGACCTGGCTGAAAAGGTCAATCCCTACCTGCGCCCCCTCTACGATGCCTTGAACGACATGCTGCCTGCCGCCAGGGTGAGTGCCATGATGGAGAGTGGTGCCATAGAGGTGGCCCCGCTGGCCTTCATGCGCGGCCGCACGCTCAATGACGCCTTTATTATTCTGGATGAAGCCCAGAACACTACCCAGGAACAAATGAAAATGTTTCTGACGCGCATGGGATTCGGATCGCGCATGGTGGTGACCGGTGACGTAACCCAGATAGATTTGCCTGTGCTCCCCGGGACCACCGGGTCGCGCTCAGGCCTGGTGCAGGCCCTGCGCGTGCTGGCCAATGTACAGGGCATAGCCGTGCACACTTTTTCCAGGGAGGATGTGGTGCGTCATCCGCTGGTTGGAGCCATTGTCAATGCCTACGAACAAGCTGAAGAACGTCGGCAGGACGCCTAATCCCTGCATGCTGGCCTGGACGCGCTGCATCAGCGCCCATTACGGCTGCGCCAGGGGACTTGTCTTCTACGTGTGCGTGCTGGCCGTGGTGTCCGTTTTTCTGGCCATCAACATCAACAGCAACAAGCGCGTCTACGAGGCCGGCGAAATTGCGGACACGGACATCGTGGCCGACCGCCCCATTGCGGTCATGGACAAGGCTGCCACGGAAGCCAGGCGCAGGCGCGTCATGGATGCTCAGCCTCAAGTCTTTGATTTCAGCCTCGATCCGTATATTGATTTTGAAACCTGGCTCATTGCCCTCATGAACGAGGTCAATGGCGTGCAGCCCAAGCCAGGACAGCCGCCGGCTTCCGAACGCTTTGCCGCAGAGATAGGCGCAGACCTTGCCAGTGATGTACTGCCGCAGTTTGGCCTGAGCAGCACCCAGAGTTTTATCCTCATGGAGGCCCTGCCGCTTTTGCGCAGGGAGCTCACCAAGGGACTGGTAAGCGACGCGCGCATGGCACGCGTGCCGACGGGTGTTGTCATCCGCAATCTTGAAACCGGACAGGAAAGCCTTCTGCCGGACATGCGCGTGCTGCCTGATTCCCAGTCGCTGCTCACGGAAGTTTCCAACAAGGCAAGAGCTGACAAAAACTTAAGTCATGACGCCAGACGCGCCATCAATATACTGCTCGCGGCCAGCATGCCGCCTACGCTCACCCTCAACCGCGAGGCCACCCAGCGCCGCCGCAGCACTGCGGCAGTGCACACTGAGCCTGTAACCTATCAGCTGCAGCGCGGTGAGGTCATAGCCCGCCGCGGCGACCGCATAACCCCTGAGCAGCAGCTCATCATCCAGAATCTCAGCGAGCGTGCGGTCATGCCCTTTAACTGGCAGCAGGCCCTGGGCAGCTTTCTGGTTATGCTCTTCATGTCTCTGGGGCTCTTTATGTCGCCCAGCGGCAAGTCAGGCTCAGTTATCCATACCAAGGATCTGGTGCTCATCGGTGTGGTGATCCTGCTGACTGCCGGATCGGCCAAGGGTCTGCATCTCATCAACTCCCTGGCTGCTTCGCCCTCCCTCGGCGACGCCATCAGCCTGGCCTTTCCCCTGGCCGGCGCCGTGGGGTTTGTGGCAACGGTCTTCTCTGCCAGGCGCTACGTGACTCTGGGCCTGCTGCTGACCATGATTGCCACGCTGGCCATGCAGTTCGACCTCTACTTTGCGCTCTTCCATTTTTTAAGCTGCATGATGGCCACGTGGCTTGTGTCCAATGCAGTGAGCCGTCAGGACGCGGTCTGGAATCTGCTGCCGGTCATTGTATGCAACGTCCTGCTCATAACCGGCCTTGCCCTCATCAACAACACATCCTGGGTCATGCTGCCCATGCTGATCACGGCGGTCTGCATCAACGCCGTGCTCATGCTCATCCTCTTCTTTTCCCTCTCGCCTGTTCTTGAGGCTCTGTTCGGGTATTCCACGCGCTTCAGGCTCATGGAGTACACCAATCTGGAGCAGCCCCTCCTGCAGGACATCATGGTGACCATTCCCGGCACCTACCATCACTCCCTGGTGGTGGCCAACATGGTGGAGGCCGGGGCCAAGGCCATAGGCGCCAACAGCCTGCTGTGCAAGGTGGCGGCCCTGTATCACGACTGCGGCAAGCTCGTGTATCCGCAGTATTTTGTGGAAAATCAATTTGGCGCCCCCAACAAACACGACAAGCTCTCGCCCTCCATGAGCGCCCTCATCATCATAAGCCACGTGAAAAAGGGCGTGGAGATCTGCAAGGGCTACGGCCTTGGCAAGGAAATCACGGATATTGTGGCCCAGCACCACGGCGACCGCGTTATGCGCTACTTCTATCAGAAGGCTGAGAACCTGGGCCTTGAGCCCATGGAGACGGACTTCCGCTATCCCGGTCCCAAGCCCCAGACCAGGGAGGCTGTCATCCTCATGCTGGCTGACTCGGTAGAAGCCTCGAGCCGTACTCTGGTTGACCCGACGCCTGCCAGACTGAAGGCGCACATCCGGAAAATCATCAAGGGTATACTGGACGAGGGGCAGCTGTCAGAGGCAGATGTTACCTTCAAAGATCTGAAGCTTCTGGCTGAGGCCTTCCAGAAGGTGCTCATCGGCATCTTCCACCACCGCGTAGTCTACCCCGAGGCCAAAAAGGATCCGGGCGTGCAGCAGGCAATTAATGATCTTATGCCCAGCACCCATCCCCTGGCCTCTGCGGCCACGGCCATCCCCCCGCTGCCTGCGCCGGCTGATGCAGAAGAGAACAAGGCCGGCTCTGAACAGGACGCAGCTGCAGCCAGCCCGCAGGCGCAGTATTCTGCTGAGAGTGTGCCGCAGACCCTGCCGGCAGCTGCAGGCAGTGATGACAGCAGCAGTGATGCAGGCAGGCCTGAAGGCGAGACACTGCCGCAGCAGGAAGAAAACCCCCTGGACGCTGTGTCGCACACCGGGGAAGAAGAGCGGACGGACGATTCTCAAGCGAAAGAGGGGCAGGGTGACGAGGCACTTTTGCTCACCCAGCCTGCAGCAGCGCCCTATACCGCCTCTGAGGAGGCAGTGCGCGCAGCCTCCGAGGTCATGGCTGACAAAATGCTCTGCGGGCCGCTGTCCAGGGATCATCCTGCAAGGCAGGCAGACGCCTCAGGCTCGTTAAGCCCTGCCCCCTGCCCTGCAGCTGACAGCACGCCTTCCTCTGGGAAAAAGCCTGGCTTCTGGAGCCGGCTGTTTGGCAGAAGCGGCCATGGCAGCGCAGGCCCCGGGGACAGTGAGGCGGAGAAAGGCTGATACATGTCTGCAGGCTGTTGCAAAAGTGCCCGAAAACGTGCTGCATGGACCATGAATGGCATGCCCCGGGTACGGTGGAAAAAGCGCTCTGGCTGTCACTGGCAGCGTGTGCCAGGCAGGGAATGGAGATGAGAGAGATGGTAATGACAGGGGAGATGGAGGAAGGTGCTCCTGACATCGACACTGACACCGGGCGTGTGAGCATTGTCAGCGCAGACAGCTGCATGACAGCCATGCTGCCTCTGCCGCAGCCTGCTGTGCGGCACACGCTCAGTGCCATGCTTGACACAGCGCGCAAACTGCTCCACGAAGGGCTTCTGCCCATGGCACCAGAGGCTGTTGTGCTGGCCCTGCTTTCGGATCGCGCTTGCGCATGTCTCAACCGTCAGGCCCTGGGCTGTACAGGACCAACCAATGTGCTCTCCTTTCCCGGAGATCCGGATGGTGTGGCTGAGATCGCACTCGCGCCCGAGACAATGCTGCGCGAGGTCTTTCTCTACGGGCAGGACGCCGGGGACTATCTGACGCGTCTGCTCGCGCACGGCATGGCCCATGTCTGCGGCCTTGATCACGGGCCTGCCATGGAAATGGCTGAGGAGAGGCTTGTGCAGGGCCTTGCCTGACAGGACACGGGACTGGCAGCCGGGAGAGAACAGGGTGGCGCGGATTCTTGAAACGGGTGATGTCACGTCCGTGCTCGACGTGGCGCGGACTCCGGCGTATGCCGGGCGTCTTGATATTTTTGACAGCATTCTTGCCAGGAGCCAGAGTGCCGGGCGCGGTCAGTACCGCAGGCACTGGAGCTCACCGGCAGGCAATGTCTATGCGGCCCTGCGGCTGCCTGTGACTGCGCCCTTTACATGTAATGGCGCTGCCGTGGCCCTGGGTGCCTGGCTGGCCATGGGACTGCGCGGGCTGGGTTACCCGTGCCTTCTCAAATGGCCCAATGACGTGGTGCTGCCCGGGGAGAACGGGAGCGGGCCGCGCAAGGTCTGCGGCATTCTGCTTGAGGAGCGCGAGGGCATTTTGCTGGCCGGTGTGGGCATCAACGTGGCCAGTGCGCCGGCTCCTGAGGATCTGCGTGAGCGAGCCGCCCTTGCTGCCGGCAGCCTTTCCGCCTATGCGCGTTGTCACGGCCTTGCGCAGCCTGTTTGCGGTGAGCTCTGGAAAAGTCTTGTCAATTCAGTTCTTTCTTTTTACAGTGATAATTGTAGGGTGAATGACCTGTGGAGGGAAACCGCCACTGGTCTTCTTTTATGGCGTGACGAGCCGGTCGTTCTCGAGGACGGCGATCGGTCCGTGCAAGGTTTGATTCTCGGTGTGGGCTCCGATGGAGAGCTCATATTGTCCTCGCGGGGGACGGTCCGACATTTTCTCAGCGGCAGTATCAGGCGCTGTAATTCCTAGGGAGAAGTAATGGCAAACAAGACCTTTGAAGAAGTTCGGGAATATCTGCGGGGAAAAAAGATTCTCGTTGCCAACAGGGGCATTCCGGCTCGGCGCATCTGCCGATCTATCCGGGAACATTTTGACGCCATTGCTGTCATGACTGCGACGGATATTGACAAATCCGCACCCGCGGCCTCCTCGGCACAGGAGCTGCTGCTGCTCGGTTCGGATCCCCGGGCCTATCTCGACATAGAGACCATAGTCCACAGAGCCAGGCAGGAAGGCATTATCGGCATCCATCCCGGCTGGGGCTTTGCCTCGGAAGACAGCCGCTTCCCTGCCGTGTGCCGCAGGGAGGGCATTGTCTTTATCGGCGCCAGCGAAAAGGCCATGAACCTTCTGGGCAACAAGGTGCAGGCGCGCGCTGTAGCCCGCCGCCTGGGCATTCCTGTAGTGCCAGGTTCAGACGGTGCCGTTGACATACCCGTGGCCCGGAAGCTCATTGCCGAGATGGGCCTGCCCATCATGCTGAAGGCCGAGGGCGGCGGCGGAGGCCGCGGCATCTTTGCCGTGCGCAACGAGGAGGAGCTTGAGGAAGCCTTCTTCAAGGCTTCTACCATGGCACAGGCATCGTTCGGCAATCCCAATCTCTTTGTGGAGAAATTTCTCACGGACGTGCACCATATCGAGATCCAGGTGCTGGCTGACCACTACGGCAATGTCTTTGCCTTCGACGAGCGCGACTGCACGGTGCAGCGCAACAACCAGAAGCTCATGGAGATCAGCCCCTCGCCCTGGAAGAAGGTGACACGCGATCTGCGCGAGCGCCTCAAGGACTATTCCAGGCGTCTGGTCAGTGCTGTGGGCTATCACTCCCTGGCTACAGTGGAATTTCTGGTCACCAGTGACGGCAGCCCCTATCTTATTGAGGTCAACACCCGCCTGCAGGTGGAGCACGGCGTCACCGAGAGCCGCTACGGCATTGACCTTGTGGAGGAACAGATTGCCGTGGCCTTTGGCGCTGAGCTGCGCTACAGCGAAAAGACCCTGCGCCCTGGCTACGTGGCCATGCAGACCCGCATCAACCTGGAAAATCCTCAGAACAACTTTGAGCCCAATTCAGGCCCCATCACGCGCTACGTCTCGCCCGGCGGCCCGGGCGTGCGCCTGGATTCCAATTTGTCTGCAGGCTACGAATTTCCGCCCAATTATGACAGCGCCGGTGCTCTGCTGCTGACCTTTTCCCATGACTGGGAGAAGACCATGGCCATCATGGACCGCGCCTTGAACGAGTATGTCATAGGCGGTGTATGCACCACCATTCCCTTCTTCAAACAGGTCATCAACTCGCCCGAGTTTCGGGCCGGCGAGGTGACCACGGACTTTGTGGCCAGGCATCCCGAGCTCATGTACTACCAGGACCTGGAACCCGAGGCCGAGCGCCTGGCCAGGCTCATAGCCGAGATTTCCGCACGCGGATACAATCCCTATGTCTCCCTTGGTGTCTACCGCTCCAGGGACACGCCGCGCCTTGGTGCCTTCAATCCCGTGCTGCCGCGCATTGACGGCAGTGTGCGGCGGCGTGCCAGTCCCTATCCGCACGGGGACAGGAAGGCTTTGCTCGACTACATCCGCGACAGCGGCTTCGTACACTTCACGGATACCACGCCGCGTGACAGCACCCAGTCCAATACCGGCAACCGCATGCGCCTTGCCGAGGACAGGCTGGTAGGGCCCTATCTTGACAACGCCAACCTCTTTTCCATTGAGAACGGCGGCGGCGCCCATTTCCATGTGGCCATGCTGGCCAACATGACCTATCCCTTTACAGAAGCCAGGGAGTGGAATCACTTTGCGCCCAAGACGCTCAAGCAGCTGCTCATCCGCTCTACCAACGTGCTGGGCTACAAGCCCCAGCCCAGGAACCTCACCCTGGCCACAGGCGACATGATCTGTGACAACTACCAGATCGTACGCTGCTTTGACTTCCTCAACCACATAGAGAACATGATGCCCTTCTGCGAGGTCGTCATGAACCGCAGGGACTGCGTTTTTGAGCCGGCCATCTCCCTGTCGTGGACCAGGGGCTTTGATGTGCCGCATTATCTCGGCGTCACGGAAAGCCTGTTGGAAATGGTGGGCAGGGTCACGGGCACAAGCGCAGATGAGGCCTCGCGCAACATTATCCTGGGACTCAAGGACATGGCCGGCGTCTGCCCGCCGCGCTTCATGACCGAGCTTGTCAAATCCCTGCGCAGGCGCTGGCCTGAACTTGTCCTGCACTATCACCGCCATGCCACAGACGGTCTCTTTATTCCGGCCTGCGGTGCGGCTGCTGCAGCAGGCTGCCATATTCTGGACGCCAGTCTCGGGCCGACGGTGCGTACCTACGGCCAGGGCGACATCCTGGCCCTGAGCGCCTACATAGAGGATGAGCTCGGTCTCAAGACCAACCTGGACAAGGACGCCATCCGCCAGGCCAGCTTTGTCTGCAAGCAGTTCATGCCCTATTACGATCGCTACTGCTCGCCGTATTTCCAGGGCACGGATTATGATGTGGTACGCCACGGCATGCCGGGAGGCGCTACATCCTCCTCTCAGGAAGGCGCCACCAAGCAGGGCTATATCCATCTTCTGCCCTACATGCTGCGCTACCTTGAGCAGACAAGGCAGATTGTGCGCTATCACGATGTGACCCCGGGCAGTCAGATCACCTGGAATACAGCCTTCCTCGGCGTCACCTCGGCCTACAAGCGCGGCGGCGAGGACGAGGTCAAGTATCTGCTCGAGGTTATGCAGGAGGTCAATCGCACCCCTGAGGATCAGCTTTCGCCAAAGATGCGTGAGGCGCGTCTTGGCATCTATCACGACTGCAATGACGCGTTCAGGAATCTTTTGCTCGGCAAGTTCGGACGACTCCCCCTGGGCTTCCCGCCTGACTGGGTTTATGAAAGCGCCTTTGGGTCTGAATGGCGCAAGGCCGTAGCCGAGCGCACCGAGATATCGCCCCTTGAGGTGCTGCAGGATGTGGATCTCGATGCCGAGAAGGCGGAGTGCGAGCGTCTGCTCAAGCGCCACCCCCTGTCCGAGGAGTTCATCATGTACCTGAACTTCCCCGGCGACGCGCTCAAGACCATCCAATTCCAGGACAAGTTCGGTGATCCCAACTGCCTGCCCCTGAACGTATGGTTTGAGGGCTGCGATGTGGGCGAGACCGTAACTTTCCAGGACAGCGGCGGCAAGCCGCACACCCTGCATATTCTGGCCATCTCCCGTCCTGACGTGTCCGGCGAGAGCGTGGTGCGCTACATCCTTGACTCCGAGTTCATGACCACCGGCGTGCAGCTGGTTGAGCCCCAGAACGCGGGCAGCGGCGTGCCCATGGCTGATCCCAAAAATATCTATCAGGTGCCGAGCCCCAGCAACGGCGATCTGTGGGTCATGTACGTGGCACCCGGAGATATTGTCCGCAAGGGCGAGGAAATCTTCAACGTCTCCATCATGAAGCAGGAAAAGGCAGTGCTTGCGCCCTGCGAGGGCATTGTCAAGCGTGTGCTGAAGACCGCCGACTTCAAGGAGAACAAGAAGATGGTGCCCGTGCGCGAGGGCGAGCTTTTGGTTGAGCTTGGACCTGTGCCGCGTCTGTGCCCCAACCAGGCCTGCCGGCATCCCATGGCTGACGCCGGCGCTGTGTTCTGCTCGCGCTGCGGCTGCCGCATTGAACCAGAGCAGTAAGCTTTTTGTGCACGTCCCAAAGGCGCCGCCCGGGAACTCCCGCGTTGCGGCGCTGTGGACATGGATGGCGTTGTCGGATATGACTCCTCAAGCTGCTTCAGTGTCGAACCCGCTGTTTTTTGTGCGGCGCGCTGAAATAAAGCCACACGATGTTGCTTCCCGTTCCCCAGACCCGGAGGAAATCATGGTCAAACAGACATCCGCGAAGACGCAGGCCGCTGCCAAGGAGGCCAAGTCACCTGAAGCCATAAAAGAACAGCTTGTGCTTACAGGTGCGGATATCGTTCGGTTAGGAGAAAGCGCCGAACTTCTTGTAGGTGGCAAGAACTATAACACGGCCATCATCAGCGAAATCCCCGAGATACAGGCTCCGCATTTCAGGGCCATTTCATCGCTGGCATTCCATCGTGTTCTGGACGAGTGCAAGGTCAACAGTCGTCTGGTTCGTGCCGTGGTTGATCGCGAGTACTCGCGCATTGACTGGAATGATCCGGTTATCAATCGCGACCCTGATTATCTGCAGAAACTGGTGCGTCGTCTCGGCAACATGGTGCAGGAAGCTGTGGCTGAGGAAAATGACACAGGCTCCACAAAGCTGCGCACCTTCATCAACAACGTTGTCGAGGGCTTTGCCACCTCGCCCGAGGGTATTGACCAGCTGCGCAAGCGTTCGGTCATGGTGCAGGCGGCCATTCTCTCCACGTCGTTGCCGGCTGAGGTGGAAGCTGCCGTACGCAAAGCCTACCAGGAGATTTGCCTGGAGAGCGAGGACGAGATGACGCCTGTGGCCGTCCGTTCCTCTGCTGCCGGCGAGGACAGCCGCAAGAAAGCATTTGCCGGACTTCAGGACACCTATCTGAACCAGGTCGGGGCGGACAATGTGGTGCGTGCCTATCACTGGGACTGCGCCTCTGCCTACAATCTGCGCTCCATGACCTACCGCCGCGAGGCCATCACCGACGCACTGGCCAGGGCTGACAAGCTTGGCGACGAGAGCATCGGCGAGCAGGCCAAGAAGGACTGGGCCATTGAGGGAACATCCCTGTCCGTGTGCATCATGCAGATGATCAATCCCGTTGTTTCGGGTACGGCCTTTGCTGCGGACACAGCCACAGGCTGCCGCGGCACGGATCGCAAGGATCTGGTCAGCATTGATGCCAGCTACGGTCTGGGCGAGGCCGTAGTCGGCGGCAAGGTCACGCCTGACAAGCTGTACGTGTTCCAGCGTGATGACGGATCCGAAGTCATCATCCGTCAGATGGGCATGAAGAACATGCGCATTGTCTATGACGAGCGTGGCGGCACACGGGAAGAGGAAGTGTCTGAGCTTGAGTCCATGCGCTGGTCTCTTTCCTTAAATCAGGCGGAAACCGTAGCCAGGGGCGTACGCGCTGTATCCAAAGCCTACGGCGGCATCATCATGGATACGGAGTTCTGCATTGACGCCAAGGATCGTCTCTGGTTTGTGCAGGCCCGTCCTGAGACCCGCTGGAACGACGAGCTGGAAAAACATCCGGCCACCATTTTCATGCACCGCCGCGAGGTGGACGAAAAAGCTCTTGAAAAAGCCGAAGTACTGCTCGAGGGCAATGGCGCCTCCCGTGGTGCCGGCCATGGCGTGGTGCGTTATCTGCGCTCGGCCCTGGAGCTGAACAAGGTCAACAAGGGCGATGTACTGGCTGCCGAGCGCACGGATCCCGACATGGTGCCGGGCATGCGCATTGCCACGGCCATCATGGCTGACGTGGGCGGTGACACGAGCCACGCAGCCATCACCTCCCGCGAGCTGGGGATCCCCGCTGTCATCGGCATCCAGAATGCCGACGCCATCCGTGCCCTGGATGGCTGCGAGGTCACTGTAGACGGTACACGCGGCCGCATCTACCGCGGCCTTCTCCCCCTGCGCGACGTTGGCGGCGAGCTGGACGTGGCCAGTTTGCCTGTGACAAAGACACGTGTGGGCCTTGTGCTGGCTGACGTGAATCAGGCGCTCTTTTTGTCGCGCCTGCGTCAGTACCCCCGCTTCAAGGTGGGACTGTTGCGCGCCGAGTTCATGCTCGGCAACATCTCTGTCCATCCCCAGGCACTGGAAGCCTATGACAATGGCGAGCTCGACGGCATTGTCAGCAGGCACATGGCCGTACTCGAAGAACGTCTTTCCAAGGTCATTGCCAGCCAGATGGAAGCCGGCCTTATTGTCTTTGATTTCAACCTGCGTGAGTACGTGGGCGAAGTCACAGGCATGAACAAAAAGCTGCAGAAGATGGCCGAGGAGAACAAGGGCCTCAACGCCGAGGAAATTCTGCTTCTGCACCGCCGCATGCGCGAGGTGGATCTCAAGCTCGATACCTACATCGAGAATGCGACCCGCCATCTTTCCGTGCTCAAGACCAGCATGGATATGGGCGAGCATGTGAAATACATCATGGGCTATGACGAGGAGCTGTCCAGGTGCTCGCCTTCCGATCCCGAGGGTGCCAAGCGCATTTCCGAGATCCAGGCTGCCATTGACGAACAGGTAAACCGCATCAAGGAAGAGCCTGTTGTTGTCAGGCTCTTTGCAGACATCGCCAAGCTGCGTGACGAGGTCAGCCTGCGTGTCGGTTTGAAGAAGGAGATGGACGAGATGCGCAACCTGCCTTCGCGCATCACAGAAGTCATCAGGTCACGCGGTTACCGTTCCGGCAGGGAGCACTACGTGCAGACCCTTGCTCAGGATCTGGCCCTGTTTGCCATGGCCTTCTACGGCAAAAAGATCGTCTACCGCACCACGGACTTCAAGTCCAACGAGTACCGCAACCTTATTGGCGGCAATCTCTTCGAGACCTATGAAGCCAACCCCATGCTGGGTTACCGCGGCGTATCCCGCAATATCCATGACTGGGAGCTGGAGGCCTTCAAGCAGGCCCGGTCTGTGTACGGCGCCACCAACCTGCAGCTCATGCTGCCCTTTGTGCGCACCCTCGAAGAAGCCCGCGCCATGCGTCTGTACATGGCCAAGGTGCACAAGCTGGTCAGCGGCGAAGACGGCCTCAAAATTATTCAGATGTCCGAAATCCCGTCCAACGCCATCATTGCCAAGGAGTTCATTGAGGAGTTTGATGGCTTCTCCATCGGCTCCAACGACATGACGCAGATGGTGCTGGCCACGGACCGTGACAACGCCAGACTGTCCAATATCTACGACGAAGAAGATCCGGCAGTGGTGTGGACCATTCTGGTCTGCATTCTGACAGGCCAGAAGGTTGGCAAGGAAGTGGGCTTCTGCGGACAGGGCGTATCCAACAGCCTTATCATCCGTGGCATTGTGGCCATAGCCGGCATTGCCTCTGCCTCCGTGGTGCCGGATACCTATGCCCAGACCGTACACGACGTCCATGAACTTGAGCAGCAGCACATTCCGCTCTCCAAACTGGGTGAATGGCTTTCCACGCAGCACTACAACCGTCTGGTGGCCCTGCTCGAGCAGAACAATTACGGCCATATCCTGGAAATGTACCAGAACGCCAGGCATTTGCAGAAATGGTATGACGGCGAGGAAGGCCGTCGCTACCAGCAGCTGCGCGAGCATCTGGCCACGGCCAAGGAAGGCTTCTACCGCACAGAACTGGAAAGTTTCCGCGCCACCTTCCACAAGGCTGTCATCTACGCCAACTGGGATTGGAACAGGACCGTGGATGACGCCCTGCATCATGCCGGCTTTGCTTCTTTCGAGGAGCAGGAAAAGGCCATGGAAGAATATTTGAAGATGGATTTTTAGCAGCACAAGCCTGATTGCAGTATACGTGGGGTGGGACGATCGCTTGCGCGGTTGTTCCACCCCTTTTGCTGGCAGGCTGCACAGGGCGCGTGCCCAATGAAGCTGCAGACCGTCCCCATCAGGCAGGCGTTTTTCTGCCGGTCTTTTTGTCAGAGAAAGTGTCGCTGCTTTTGCTACTGAGCATGGAATCTCATGGGAATCCGCACAGAAGACGACTTCGAGGCTGCAATGCAGCAGGGAAGGGTGACTTCCCCTGCGGATGGCGCATCCAGAAACTGGTCAACTGACGAAAATGTCGTGATATAATCCTAAATTTTCGTGAAACTGGAACACTGACTTCCTGAATACACCACTTTTACCTCCAAGTCATTAGTTGGGCATTGCTGAAATCTTT
>CAZJPT010000002.1:10075-25397 GCA_964547835.1 uncultured Desulfovibrio sp. | reverse complement strand
TTAGAGCCGCTACCGATAGGAATCCCCCGCCTTCAGGCGGGGGAGGATGTCAAGGGCGTCTATGCTCCGCTAGGAGACATAAGGGTTGGCGTACAGCAGGATGAAGCTGATAACCAGGGCGTAAATAGCCAGGGATTCGATGAAGGCGAAAGCAAGGATCATTGTGCCGGTGATTTTGCCGCTGACGTCGGGGTTGCGGGCAACGCCGTCACAGGCGCCACGCAGACCGAGGCCCATGCCGATGCCGCAGCCGAAGGCAGCGATGCCGATGCCAAGAGCGGCGGCCAGGCAGATGTTACCGATGGCGGCGGAATCAAGGCCACCTTCCGCGGCAAAGGCCATGGAGGCCATGGCGAGCATGCCAATGAGGTTCAGGGCGATGAGAAACAGTTTACGCATGGAATTACTCCTAGCAGCTATATGGTGAGGTCGAAAACGTCGACCATTCCCCGCGAATTAGTGCTCAACACCTGCCAGGGCGCCCTGCAGGTAGAACATGGTGAGCAGGAAGAAGACGATGGCCTGCATGAATTTAGCCAGCAGGAACAGCGCGTAGACAGGCACAGTAGCGATGACCGGAGCCATGATGAAGAACAAAATAAGAACAATTTCCTCGCCGCGGATATTACCGAAAAGACGGAGGCTGAGTGAAACCGGGCGTGAGCAGTGGGAAACAATTTCCAGGGGGAACATCAGCGGCATAAGCCACTTGGAGGGGCCCATGAACTGCGAAGCATAATGGGCGCGCCACTTGATAATACCCACGACATGATAGAGAACAAAAACAAAGAGCGCCATGCTCACCGTGGTGTTCAGATTGGCTGTCGGCGCGTTGAAAAGAGGCAGGAGGCCTACAAGATTGGAGCAGAGAATATAAAGGAACAGGCCAACCAGCAAAGGCACGAACCTGGGACCATATTTTTCGCCCAGCGTACCTATGATGAATTTCTCCAGGTTTTCCACAATGGCTTCCCAGAAGTTTTGAAACCCTCCTGGCACCATGGTGAGCCGCCTGCGACAGATAATGGCGGCAATGAAGAGAATGGCCATTACCAGCCATGTATAGAAAACATGCTGAAATTCAATGACTTTTCCGCCAATTTCGATCGTGTCCATGTCGCACAGTGTCGAAATCAGCACTGGATGCGCTAAACCAGCCATGTATAGCCTCCCTCTCTATGGACGAAGACCCCGGTCCGGGATCTGATGATTTCTTCAGGTTCCAGTTCCCTTTTTCCATGCCCAGGTCAGGATTGGCACAAAGCTTCCGGCCGCTACGCCGGACAGCAGGGCAACAGGGTCGGCCTGTCCCAGTACCAGAGCTGCGTAGAGCGCTGCGGCCAGGGCGCCGAGACGAAGCAGGAACTGAATGAGCACGGCACTGAGAAAGGCAGTGCTGTAGTGCTCAAGCGAAACACGTGAAAAGAATCGGGCCCAGCTGTACAGAATGAGGGTCATGACGCAGAAACCCGCTGCCAGCCACATCCCCCACAGCGTCTCATCGGCAAAGAATGAACCTGCGAGGAGCAGGAAAAGCAGAATAAGAATATGGTTACGCAGTACTGCCACGATGAGCGGGTGCGTGATCCCCCTGCGTCGTATCAGTTCATCCAGCCCGCCCTGCAGATTGAGCTTAGCCATCGCTGTTTCCATTCCGGTTCGTGTCGGAGTTCCTGCTGTCTGCACGAGGAGAGGTACTGCCGCGTCCAGCCTGTCTGTCAAGGCGGTTCACAAGCATCCTGGTGTCAACATACACATTAAGGAATCCGGCGCCTATGCCGATAATGAGAAAAACAAGCTTCAGCCAGGGGCCGGTATCCAGCCATTCGTCAAGGAAATAGCCGATAGCAACGCCCACAAGCGGACCGCTGACCATATGAAGACCGATGGTGCCCACAGTTGCCAGGCTTTCAAGGCCTTGTTTCTGAACTTTGAGAAAGTCAAAAAAAGACATGAAGCGCTCCGAACGTTCTTGCATCTGGTCAAATACCTGTATCAGACGGAACATCTTTTACTCTTAAAAGAATTCCTGGTCAAGACGGGAACAGTACAGGATCCCGGCTTCTGGCATCTGGATTGGCAAGACATTGTCCCAGACTTGTTTTATGTATCACTGTGTGTGCACAGCTTCATCTCAGGCTCTTTTGTGAAGGACTGCGACGCTTTCAACGTGCGGAGTATGGGGAAAGAGGTCCACAGGGGTGACGGATTCAAGTCGCCAGTGTTCTGCAAGTTCCTTCAGATCCCTTGCCAGGCTTGCGGGATTGCAGGACACGTACACAAGGCGCTGCGCCCTGGCAGCGTTTACATACTGGCGTACGACCTTGTCCATACCGGCACGAGGCGGGTCGCAAAGGACAGTGTCCCGGGACGCGTCACGAAAGAGCGCGTTTTGTAGCACAATGCCCGCGTCCCCGGCACAATATGTTGCCGGCACGCCGAAACAGGCCGCGTTATGACGGGCCATGCGCACGGCGCTTTGCGCGTATTCCACGCCCAGCACTCGGACTGGAGTGAGAGACAGGCCCGGGGCTCCGCACCCGCAGTAGAGGTCAATGAGAGAGCCTGGCGAGGGCACATGCTCCCTGAGGATGCCGAGCAGCGTGGCCGCGGCTCCGTCGTTCACCTGAAAAAAATCAGCGGCATCCAGCAGGTAGGCATGATTTCCCAGCATCATGGACATGTGCTCGGGAGCCTTGACGGCATCTTGTGGGCGTCCCAGGGCGAAGACGCGGTTGTCCGCTTGTGTGAGCATGTCTCTGGCGCGCCGCTCCTCGTGAATAACTGTGTGAACGTCGGGACACTGGCCGAGCAGGTTCTGAGCGAGGTCGCGGATGTGGCGGCGCTCCCTGGCCGAGCAGGGGCTGGTGAGCAAAAGGACCCACACAGCCCTGGTCAGGTCCGGCGTGTCTGCCGGCACATAACTGTCCTGACAGGGCACACAGCCCAGGCGCAGCTGGCAGAAACGCAGACAGCCAGGCCCCAGGCCAGCGCGTGCGCTGCCTTTTTCCGCATCTGCTGCGCCTGAATAGACGGACAGCCCGCTGTCCGCCAGCAGCTTTTCAAGGGCTGCCAGCACGTGTCGTGCACGCGCCGGCATAATGGCGCAGTTCGGTGTGGGCACTACGCCGTGACTGCCTCTGCGGCGCATGCCGATTCTGATGCGTCCGGTATCGTCCCTGGTAAAGGCCAGTTCAACGCGGTTACGGTACTCAAGCGTGGCAGGCGATGGACGAACAGCAGCCACAGGTGCGTCAGCATGGCCGGCTGTGCGCATCAGTGTCTCCGCAACAAAGCGACCTTTCCAGACAAGCTGCTCTGCGTAGTCCATGCGCATAAGAGGACAGCCGCCACAGACGTCGGCATGCGGGCAGGCAGGCGGCACATAGTGGGGCGCATGCTCAAGGATGGTGACGGTCTCTGCCTCGCGGAAATTTTGTTTTTCGCGGACAAGACGCGCTGCAATCCGTTCTCCGGGCAGTGCACCAGCCACAAAGGTGATTTTTTCGCCGGGTACGCGGCATACGCCGCGCCCGTCGTTGCTAAGACCTGTGATGCGCAGTGTCTGTTCCATACATCTGTCCTGACAGCCGCCTTTGCATGCGTCGTCATGTTGTATGACGCCATAGCCCCGGGCGGCATGGCTTCGTCACGGGCGCATGTCGCGTACGCCCTCAGCTGCAAGAAAATTCACATGTTCTGCCGGCCTGCCTAGCTGCAAAGTCACGCCCTGTCAACGCGCTCTTCATATCTGGACACTGTCAGTTCCGGTGACCTGGAGGCGGCAGCTGTGGCCAGAGCACGGCATGAGTGCAATTCTTTCAGTGCAGTATCAGGGTGCTGGATTTTAGAATAGCAGTGCAAAGTTGTACCTGCTCAGCTCCGGCAGAGGAGACTTTATTTCCAGAGCATGGTTTGGGTAGCACGGCCATAGGTGGTTTCCTGACAATTCCTAAGTTTCACAACAAAACCGCTATAGAACGTGCCCATGCCGGACATCGACCAAGCCCGCAGAAATCAGGACATGTGGACTCTTGGCCATGAGCTGTGCAATTACGTAAAGCGTTTATTTTTGGGAGACAGCACCATGCCTGCCGCTGCCTGATGAGCGCAAAAAAGGCCCCGGCCTGTGGCTGCCAGCAAGTTTCCCGTCTGAGTCGATTTTTTAAGCCAGCAAATACTTGCGCATCGGAAGAACTTTCATTATTTTGCCTCGGCAAAAATCACGCCGGTACAGGATCAAGCTCCCGACGGCACCTGATTGACGGAACGTTGTCACTTGACAACAATCTGTATTTCAGGCAAGATATGTATTCTCTTTTTTGGAGGTACCCAACACAATGTACGCAATCATCAGAACCGGCGGCAAGCAGTACTGGATCACAGAAGGCGCCATTATTCGCGTTGAGAAGCTCGCGGCTGAACTTGGTACGGAAGTGGTCCTTGAAGACGTGCTCATGATCGGTGACGACGAGTTGAAGATCGGCGCGCCCGTCGTCGAGAACGCCACCGTGACAGCTGAAGTTGTCGAACATGCCCGTGCCCCCAAGGTGCTTGTGTTCAAGCGTTGGCGCCGTAATGATTCCCGCAAGCTGCGCGGGCATCGTCAGGATTACACCACGCTGGCTATTAAGAGCATCAATACGGGTGTCGCTGCTGCTGAGTAGTCGATCCGCTCGTTTCAAAGTTGGCTTTGGGAGAATATCATGGCTCATAAAAAAGCAGGCGGTTCGTCCCGCAACGGTCGTGACAGCGCCGGACAGCGTCGCGGCGTCAAAGTTTTCGGCGGCCAGCGCGTTAACGCCGGCAATATTATCGTACGTCAGGTAGGCACCCGCATCCATCCCGGCGATAACGTTGGTATGGGCAGGGACTTCACCCTGTTCGCCACCAAGCCCGGTACTGTCCGCTACGAGCACTACCAGCGCAAGCGCCGCACGCTCTGCCGCGTGCACGTCGTTGAGGCTGTGGCTGCCGCTGCTGCCGAGTAACGCATGTTCAGCACGATTTCTGAGGGAAGGGGCCTGCGAGGGTTCCTTCCCTTTTGATGTTCTTAATCTGCAGGATTGAGGTGTCTTATGCGTTTTGTGGATGAGGCGCGCATCAGCGTCAAGGCCGGTGACGGCGGCAACGGCAGCGTGCACTTCAGACGCGAGAAGTTTGTTCCCAGGGGCGGCCCGGACGGCGGTGACGGGGGTGATGGCGGTTCAGTCATCCTGCGCGCTGACGCACGTCTGCTGACGCTCTATGATTTTCGCTTAAAACGCCATTACGCTGCCAGTAATGGTCAGCACGGCATGGGCAGGCAGATGTACGGCCGCAAGGGCGAGGATTTGATTTTGCATCTGCCTGTAGGCACGCTGGTCTACGTAGAGGAAGAGGAAGGCGAGCGCCTGCTCACCGACCTTTCTGAGTCCGGTACAGAGATTGTTGTGGCCCGCGGCGGCACCGGCGGCAAGGGCAATATTCACTTCAAGAGTTCGACCATGCGTGCGCCGCGCTTCGCCCAGCCAGGCAAACCAGGCGAGACCACAACGCTTCGCCTTGAACTCAAGATTCTGGCTGACGTCGGCCTGCTGGGGCTGCCCAATGCCGGCAAGTCCACCTTCCTCTCAAAGGTGTCTGCGGCCAGACCCAGAATAGCACCCTATCCCTTTACCACGCTGGTGCCCAATCTGGGGGTGCTCATCGACGAATATGATCCCGGACGACGGCTGGTCATTGCCGACATTCCCGGTCTTATTGAGGGCGCAAGCCGCGGTCAGGGACTGGGCATGCGCTTTCTCAAGCACGTGGAGCGCACACGCTATCTTCTGCACATTCTGAGTGCCGAGGACACCGACGGGGACAACCCCTGGGCCGGTTTTGAGCTCATTGACGAGGAACTGCGCAGTTTTGACGAGGAGCTGGGAGCAAGACCGCAGATACGCGTCATCAACAAAATTGATCTTCTTTCTGACGAGCGCCTGCAGGCGCTGCGCCAGCGGGCCGCTGCCGACGGCATGCACATTCACTTCATATCCGCTCTGGAGGGCGAGGGGCTGGAGGAGCTTTTGCAGGAACTGTGGCGCATGCAGGAAGAGATCGCGACGCACGCGCCCCTTATCCGTCCGCGGGGACAGGAAGAGATGGCAGATGCATGCGCCGGGCCAGGTGATGCCGTCGATGATGACCATGATGATGACGGCCCCGAATGTATCTGGGTATACGAGGACCGGTAGAAAGGTTTGCAGCCGGACTTAAGCCCGGAACTGGAGGCGAGCGATGCTGGAATGGAAGGAGGAGCGTGCCAGAGTCCTGGCCGGAGCCAGATGTCTGGTGGTCAAGATGGGCAGCGCTGTGATTACCGGCGAGAATGGCCTGAAACATGACGTTCTGGACAGTCTGGCAGCGCAAATGGCAGCCGTCGTCCGTCAGGGGACGGAAAGCCGGCGTCTGCTTGTGGTGAGTTCTGGCGCCGTGGCCGCCGGCCGCAGCGTGCTGGCCGCCAACGGTATCCATCCGGACAGCGGTCTTGCGTCACGGCAGGGGGCGGCCGCTGTGGGGCAGGGACGCCTGATGCGGGCCTGGGATGACGCCTTTGCCACGCAGGGTCTTAACACGGCCCAGGTGCTCCTCACGCAGGATGACTTTCGCGTGCACCAGCGTCTGCTCAACGCCAGGAACACCTTCACTGGTCTGTTCTCCTGGAACGCCGTACCTGTCGTCAATGAAAATGACACGGTTTCTACAGAAGGTCTCAAGTTTGGCGATAACGACAGCCTGGCCAGCCTGCTGGTAACTTTGGTTGGCGCCGATCTTCTGGTCAATCTCACCTCCGCACCAGGTGTCTGGGCAAAGCCGCCGGCAAAGGGAGCAGCCCCCGAGCTTCTTCCTGTCATCGAGAATGTGGCAGCTCTTGATCTGGACGGCATGTGCGGCGGCAAGACCACTGTGGGCACGGGAGGCATGTATTCCAAGCTGCTATCTGCCCGTCGTGTGGCCCAGCGCGGTATCCCCACACTTATATTGCCAGGACGCGAGCCGGATATTCTGCTGCGTGCCTTCCGGGGTGAGGATGTGGGCACCTGGGTGCGTCCGGGGCGGCGCGCCATTCCCAGCCGCAAATTCTGGCTGGCCTACAAATCCGCACCCGTAGGCGCAGTGAGCATAGATGACGGTGCGGCCGAGGCTCTGCTGCGCAGGGGTGGCAGCCTTTTGCCAGGCGGTATAGTGGCTGTAAGCGGCGTCTTCAAGAAGGGCGATCTGATACGCGTCCTGCACAGGGACGTGAGTCTGGGCGTTGGGCTCTCCAATTATAAATCATCCGACGTAGAGCGCATCAAGGGACTCAAGCGCATCGAAGTGGCTGCCATTCTGGGTGACGCCCATTACCCTGAGGTCATACACAGAGACAATTTGCTGCTTGAGGCAGCCATCTGAAGGCCTAAACGCCGTTTGCCGGTCATGGTGTCGCGGGCCAGTTCCTCAGGCGTGCATACCAGCAGGGTGTCTCCGTCAGTCAGTTCACAGACGACGCCGGTGTTCGCTTCAGCCAGGCGGCGCAGAGCCGGTGCGTCGTTAAGATTAGCAGGCAGGGCGCCCAGAGCCCAGGCCGCGTAGCCGCGGCAGGGCAGATCTGTGTCCTCAAGGCCTTTGCGCAGCAGCGGGCGCACCTGTTCGCCATAGTGCGGACAGGCGGTGATAAAGCGGCCTATGGCGAAATAACAGGACCGGCGCAGGGTGTCATTGTCGACGTAGTTGTCGTCAAAGCCCAGGTCCAGCAGGCTGGAAAAGAAGATTTTGTGGAATTCGCCGGCCAGCTTCGGGGACCGTGAGAGGATTTCCGCTATGGCCTCGGGCACGCCCCAGCCAATATTGCCTGACTCCTCGGACATGCGCCAGTTGAGGCGGCGCATGATGTCACGGCCTGCCTCGGGAGAGTGCTCGTACATTTTGGCTGTCACCAGCCCCAGCAGCACGGCCGCACGCAGGCGGCGCACCGGGTCGAGAAGCAAAAAGCTCATGAGCGGGCCGATCAGGGCGGCGCCGCCGTCGCAGAGCGCGTTGAGATTGGCACGCCAGTCGTCCGCTTCCAGCAGGAGCGAGCGCAGTTGATTTTTCTGTAAACGGAAACGCGCAGCCATGCCTGCCTCCGCAATGACCATTTCCCAGCACACCGGCAGCCCGGTGGAGACGGTCTGTCAGAATGAACAGAAGAAAGTCACCCAGAAGGGCACGCTGAAATCCAGCATCACGGCGTGGGTGATGGATACAAATACCCACTGCGGTCCCAGGGTGCGGGCCAGGAGCGGCAGGGTGGTGTCCATGGTGGTGGCACCGCCCATGGAGATCACAGCCGCAGGCGGCACGAATTTCGCCATGACAGGCACCAGGAGCAGCGTCAGAAGCTCGCGTGTGACGTTGCTGATGAGGGCGATGGTGCCAGGCTCACTGCCCAGATGCTGTCCTATAAGAATGGACGAGAGGGAATAATAGGCAAAGCCTGCGCCTATGGCCATGCACTGTGCCAGGGGCTCATGCAGGATTATGGCAACCAGTGCCGCAGCGGCAAAGGTACCAATGGTCGTGCCCAGGGGAAAGAGCAGCATTTTCGGGTGGACGGAGCGCAGCGTCTCGCAAAGACGGGTGTCGCAGCCAAGCGAGAAGCCCACCAGGGTCATGAGGCAATACAGCATGACAAGCGTGAGGTCTTCGCTAATAAGGCCGTCAGGGAGCAGCTCGAGTCTTCCGCAGACGAGACCGCAGACAAAGAAGGCAACGATAAGCAGGCTGGATTTCATGAGAGCTCGTCACCCATCCTGCTGCCGTTTTTTTCACTGCCCTGCTGCGACTGGCCAGCCGGGGCATAGTCCCTGGCAAAAAGACGGGTTATGATGGTGACGACCACGACACTGCCCGCTATGGTGGCCACGGCCATGACAGCCCCCTGCATGCCCAGGGAGGGAAGATTGTCCATGATGGCGGGATTGCCGCCGATGACAACGCCCATGAAAAAAAGCAGAGACAAAATACAGGGCATGACAAGGCGGGACAAAAGACCAGGGAGTCTGGTGGCGCGCAAAAGCCAGCCCAGAAGTATGCCCAGGAACATGAAAGCGAGAGCGAACACGAGAGAAATATTCCTGAAAACGCTGCCTACAGCAGCGAGGTAAGCATGGTGCGCAAAAAAGTGCGCGAGCCGTTCATCTTGGCTGGGTCATCCAGACTGTCTATGTCCCAGGTGATGAGCAGGCGCACGCCGTTGAAGGCCTGCATGGGTGAAAACATGGGCCTGATGGGGCCGGTGACGCCGATACAGCGGGCTGCAGGCGAGCCGAGAACAATCAGGACGCGCGCCCCAAGGCGCCGCAGGCCGTCCCAGAAAATTTCCGGACTGGGCACGATAATGGGCTTGCCATCCTCGTCGGGCTCGGGCAGGCCCACGGGCCAGAAGGTGTGGGTGCCGGCAGGCAGGGCAAGGTAGCGGATGAGCGCGGCGAGTCGCTCGCGGCGGGCGGCGCTGGGTGAACCGAGCAGATCGTGGCCAAGGCCGTAATAGGTCCAGGCCACACGACCAGGCTTGGTGTTGGCCAGCAGGGCGCTCCAGGATGCGGGCCAGCGTTCGGGCATGGGGAATCTGGGGCAGCTCGGCTGCCGGACGGGCGCGTCTGGCTGCGGGGTAGCGAGCCTTTCCGCTTTTGCGGCTGGCGGGTTCACGCTCTGGCGCTGCGCCGGGTGCCAGGTTCTTTGTGCGGCAGGGCGTGCGGCGCCCCTCCCCGTCGCAGGGGGCGGTCTGTGCACTGTGGAAACCGGCGGCGCAGCCGGGCTCTGCGGACAGGGCCCGGGCATGAGCACGTAGCTTAGGCCCATACCCTTCAGGTACAAGGCCTCGGTACTTAGCTGAGCAAAAGCCATGAACACAGATCCCAGGCCACATCGGCCTTACTTTGCACAGGCCATGCGGCTTCGCGTCCATTGCGGCAGGTGACGCACATGGCATTGGTAGCTGTGCCGAAGCCTGAGTCTCCGGCGTTGACGCGGTTGGCGGCCAGCACGTCCACGTCCTTGCGTGCCCGTTTGACCCTGGCCAGCTCCATGAGAGAGTCCGTGTCTGGCGCCGTCTCTGCAGCGAAGCCGAGCAGCCGCTGCCCCGGGCGTCTGCATGCAGAGAGTGTTGCCAGAATGTCGGGATTGGGCGTGAAGGATACAGAAAATCCGTCCGGCGCGCTGCCTTTCTTGAATTTGCCTCCACCATGGGGCAGAGGCGAGAAATCGGCCACTGCTGCTGAGAAAAAGCCCATACTGCAGTCGGGCCAGAGCTTTTGTGCCGCTGCAAACATCTCTCTGGCCGTATTGACCCTGTGCAGCGTCACACCTGGCAGGGCCGGGATAAGCCCTGGGCTTACGCCTGGGCCAATGACAGCGCGCACACTGGCGCCGCGCAGCCAGGCGCACAGGACCAGAGCTGCGCCCATGGTGCCTGTGGAGGGATTGGACCAGAAGCGTACGCCGTCCCATGGCTCTCTGGTAGGGCCAAGGGTGACAAGTGCTGTTTCAGCTGCCATGTCCTGTTCACAGAGAAGACGCAGGGCATGTGCCAGCAGTACGGGCAGGGGCGCCAGTCGTCCCGCGCCGGTGGCACCGCAGGCGAGATCGCCAGAGGCAGGCTCCACGATGGTGATTCCGCGGCTTCTGAGCGTCTCCACGTTGGCTGCTGTGGCCTTGTTTTCCCACATGCGCGTATTCATGGCAGGTGCCATGGCTACAGGGCCGTCAAAGGCCAGTATCTGGGCGCTGAGCATATCCTGGGCGCGGCCCTGGGCAGTGCGCGCCAGCAGATCGGCTGAGGCCGGGCACACGAAAAGGGCCTGGCAGATCTGCCCTGGCTCCAGATGGGCAAAGGGCTCTTCGCCGGAAAACATTTCCGGGTAGACCGGAGCTGCGCCCAGTGAGGCAAAGAGCAGGGGGGTCAGGAAATGACCTGCACCAGCCGTCAGTGTGGCCGAGACATGAATGTCCATGGCCAGAAGGTCGCGCATGAGATCGCAGCTTTTATAGCAGGAGACAGAGCCTGACACGCCGAGGTGCAGACGCCTGCTTCTGAGTCTGGTAAGAGAGCGCAGGATGTCGACAGCGTTCATGGTCAGATATCCCTGCCTGTGATACCGCCCTCCTCGTATACCGGCCCGGACTCTGCATCATACGTGCCGGCGACGTCAGGAGAGCCGTCATCCCAGGTCTCTGAGAAAGGAGCAGACGTCTGCTCTCCTCTGTCCTGACTGTCCGCGCTGCTGTACGGCAGCGGCATGTGCTCCGGATTGCGGGAGCTTGTGTAGATAATCATGAGCGTCATGGTGGTAGGCGACTGCGGATAGATGGTGATCACAGCCATGCGCCCGTCCTTTTCGTAGGCGTAGACAGCGCGGATATTTGAGGCGCTGCCCAGGCGCGGCGTCCAGCCGAGTTCCTGCATGCCGTTGACTGCGCTGGCTGCGCATGCCCCCGGGCCTGCCTCGCCGCGCAGTATTTCCACGCCGTCCTGACCGCTGATGCGGCTGTGTTCGGCGTAGTAAGCCATGCCGGCAGGCAGGCGAAAGCCCAGCAGACGGCTGCTGCTGGCCGGTACGCCACCAGCCAGAGTAGCCCCTGTAAGCGGGTTGACGTAGCTCGAACAGCCGCCCGCAAGTGCGATCAGGCTGAGGAGAAGCGTGACAAGCAGACGGTGCATGGCGTATTTCTCCAGTCGCTGCGCGTGTGCGCAGCTGCAAGTGCATAACAATTTCACTATCCCAGTCCTCTGCCAGAGGCAAGACCGGGAGCAGGGCCGGAGCGGGCATGCCAGACGACAGGGACTACCTTTTATCCAGTTATGAATACGATCTGCCAGAGGCGCAGATTGCCCAGGAACCTCTTCCCGAGCGCGGTGCTTCCAGGCTCATGGTGGTGCGCCGCCATGGGGATCTGACTGTCCGCCATGGGCATTTTACAGATCTTCCCGATGTGCTTCCCAGGGGGGCGCTGCTTGTGGCCAACAACAGCCGTGTGCTTCCAGCCCGTTTGCGCGGCCTGCGGAACACGGGCGGCAAGGTGGAGTTTTTGCTCCTCACACCCCTGCCCGTGGTGCTGGGCGCAGTTGAGCAGGGCGGCGAGGATGGGCTGCAGGCACGCTGCGAGGGGCTGGTGCGCAGCGGCGGGCATTTGCGTCCGGGCGAGTGGCTTGATTTTGGCGCCATACGTCTGCGTCTGGAAGAGCGTCATGACTTCGGGCGCTGGGATGTGACCTTAAGCTGGAACGGAGAGCTGACGGCCCGTTTTGAGCAGGCCGGCACTGTTCCGCTGCCACCCTACATCCGCCGTGCACCCGGCGATGAAGATAGGGAGCGCTATCAGACCGTCTATGCCCGCGAGGACAGGACGGGATCCGTAGCCGCCCCTACAGCCGGCCTGCATTTCACGCCTGCTCTGCGCCAGCGGCTGGCGGAACTGGGCTGCGGCTGGTGCGAGGTGACATTGTACGTAGGCTACGGAACCTTCAGTCCCGTGCGCTGTGACGATATTCGCGAGCATCATATGCACGGCGAGTTTATCGATGTCCCGGCGCAGACTGCCGGGGCTATTCTCAAGGCAAAGCGCGAGGGCCGCCCCGTCATTGCCGTGGGCACCACCTCGGTCAGGGCTCTGGAAGGCGCGTACAGAGCAGTTGGAGAAATCGCGGCCTTTCGTGGGGAAACAGATATCTTTCTCTACCCTGGAAGGCCATTAAACGTTGTTGACGGGCTTATTACAAATTTCCATCTGCCCGGTTCCACGCTCATTATGCTTGTGGCCGCCTTCATGGGACGCGAACGCGTGCTTGATGCGTACCGGCAGGCAGTAGCCGCCGGCTACCGCTTCTTTTCCTATGGTGATGCCATGTGCGTCCTGCCCCAGGGCGGCAATTATTCGCTGCTCTAGTGCCTGGTTTTGCAAATTGATGACGACATCCCGGGTTTGTGTTCCCCCTGACCCCGCATTTGTGGCAGACAAAGGGATGAGCGTAGTATTCATTGCCGGGTGTGACGCAGATCTCAATGGCATGTGCAGGCTTCCTTGCTGAATCCAAAGATGATCCAAGGGACAACATAGCCACGCACTTTAGAAATCAGGCGCAGACGTATCAAAAGGGAGGGCGATCCGACGGATCGCCCTCCCGGCATTCTGGTCAGCGTGAGAAGCGCGCTTTAAAACCCGGCTTCCGCCATCATGCAGCAAACGTCACAGACGCGGCAGGAATAGCCCCACTCATTGTCGTACCAGGAGACAGTCTTGACGAGCGTGCCTTCCTGGACGGCAGTGTAGCTGAGTTCCACGATGGAGGAGCGGGGATCGCCCTTGAAGTCCATGGAGACCAGGGGCAGCTCATTGGTGCCAAGGATGCCCTTGAGGTACGTAGCCTCGGCTTCCTTCAGGGCGGCGTTCACTTCCTCGGTGCTGGTGGATTTGCCGACAATGGCGGTGAAGTCCACGACAGACACGGTAGGAGTGGGAACGCGGAGGGAGTAGCCTGTGAAACGTCCCTGCAGTTCGGGAATGACCTTGGCCACGGCCTGGGCGGCACCGGTGCTGGTGGGAATGATGTTGCACGCGGCGGCACGGGCACGGCGCGGATCCTTGTGCGCCATGTCAAGGATGCGCTGATCATTGGTGTAGGAATGCACGGTCACCATGTTGCCCAGCTTGATGTCAAAGTTCTTGTGCAGAACCAGGGCCAGCGGGGCAAGGCAGTTGGTGGTGCAGGAAGCGTTGGACACGATGTGGTGTTTGGCAGGATCGTACTTGTCACTGTTGACACCCATGACGAGGGTCAGATCTTCGCCCTTGGCGGGAGCTGAGATGATGACCTTCCTGGCGCCGTTTTCGATGTGGACATGGGCTTTGGCGCCTTCACGGAAGAGACCTGTAGACTCGACGACGATGTCGACACCGTATTTTCCCCAGTCCAGATTCTTGGGATCGCGTTCTGCAAAACAGTGAATGTTCCAGTCCCCGACCTTCACTTCCTGCCCGTCGACCTGGGCGTTCAGATTGGCGCGGCCGTAGCAGGAGTCGTACTCGGCGAGCTGGAAGTTGGTACTGGCATCATACAGGTCGTTCAGCGCGACAACTTCGACACGGTCCCGGTAGCTCTGATGGAGAGCGCGGAAAACCTGTCTGCCGATACGTCCGAAACCATTGATACCTACGCGAACTTTGCCCATGGGAAAACACCTCGCTTGCTTGATTGCTGATGAGAGCGGAACGGCATGATGCCGCTCCGGAAAGCTTCTCGGTGTGAGTCGCACGCAGGATGCAGGCTCCTGTGCTGAGAAACTATTTTGTCCATAGCAGGATTTGCGTTCATGATCCAGCGAAACAGCAGAGTTTCCGTGGCATGAACAGGGCCGTGCCTGCATGTGCCGGGGATCTGGCATGCGCTGTCACATTTTTCCCATACCCCGCAGGAGTCCGGCTGGAGCAGGCCTGTGTTTTTTTTCTCGAATGCGCCTCCTGAGCCACGCTTCGGTGTCCCTGGGCTGGAGCAGGCCTGTGTTTTTTTTCAGCTCGCGGGAAGGGCGACTCCTTTGTGACGCTCGGAGGCAGTGAAACATATCCTTAAAGCAGCTGTAAGTTGTTGCGATAAATGGAAGGGCCGGAGCTGGCCGGCAGATCGGGCGCAACCTTTCTGCCACGCCCGGCACGCTCGGACTGAGACTCAGGAATATGGGCCGTGCGGCGTTGTTCGTGTGCGCAAGGCAAAAAAACTGTTCCACGCAGTATGTTTATTCAAAAAAGAACAATTATCCATACTTTGAATATAGATGATGCTTTTCTGTTTGCAAAATTAGCAAGAAGGAAGATAAACACAGTTTAAGAATTGGATCCAGCAAGAAATAAGAGGGTATTTTCAATGTGGTATTGAGTGTAGATATAATGTTTCCTGTAGAGAGTTACAGTCTGTAATTCTGTCATACTACGTTAATAAAGTTTTGATTGTGCGAGCAATCATAGTATGAAGCATAGAAGTGCACGTATCTGTCAATTGTCGACAGTAAACATCATACTGTTTCATATCTGTTCAGTTTTACACAAATCGTATGAAATAAAAAAAATTATCTTTGCAATATGGCATTTATATTTTTACAAAGTAAAATTTTTATTTTTTATATCATGATATAGATGATGCAGATGGCTATGCGATTGTTGCTAATAAAATACAGCATATGAAGATTATTGGGTAATGCAAGATTGGTATAAACAATGTTTATATCCGATTATCAGAAAATTAAGATTTTCAAATAACATTTCTTCTCCTACATGTTTT
>CAZJPT010000002.1:5894-10065 GCA_964547835.1 uncultured Desulfovibrio sp. | reverse complement strand
TGAAAAAAATCACGCTTGAGTGACTCATTCAGGCCATGGGCAAGACGAGTTTCGCGGGATTCGCACGGGGCGCTACGACGCGGGTCCTGGAAAGTCTTCAATTCCATATGTTTGGGGGAAGAACAAACATGTCTACCGCGATTACCAATCTTAACACCAAAAAAGTCGTGAATTCCCTCGTCATGCTGGCGATTATCTTTGGTTTCCGACTGATTACTCCGCCGGAGGGGCTCAATGACAATGCCATGGCTGTCATTGGCATCTTCCTGGGGGTTCTCTATGGCTGGTTGTTCATCGATATGGTGTGGCCGTCTCTCATCAGTCTCGTCATCCTGGGTATGACGCTGCCGGAGCCTTGCTCCAGGGTTCTGGGGTCAGCCTTCGGCAACGATACGGTCCTCCTGCTTCTTTTCTTCTGCATGGTCGCCAGTGTCATCAACTCTGCGGGCATAGCGGAATATGTGGCACGAAAAATCATCAGTGTGCCCTTCCTCAAGGGGCGCCCGTATGTGCTTATCTTCATGCTCAGTCTGGCCATGATTGCCCTGGCCACCATGCTCACCATGACGGCCGCCGTGCTCGTGGCCTTCCCGCTGGTTAAGGAAGTATGCCGCCAGTACGGGTACAAGGCCGGCGACAAGTTTCCCATGCTTCTG
This sequence comes from uncultured Desulfovibrio sp., assembly GCA_964547835.1. Lineage (GTDB taxonomy): Bacteria > Desulfobacterota > Desulfovibrionia > Desulfovibrionales > Desulfovibrionaceae > Desulfovibrio. The sequence continues at coordinate 9,409 of CAZJPT010000002.1, read as the reverse complement.
CTGCTGGCCATGCTCTTCGTGGCGGATATTGCCTACATGGCGCTGCCCTTCAAGAGCCTGCCTGCCATCGTCTTTGGTATTTACGGTCAGATCAGCGGTGGCGGCACCATTAACCTGGCTGCCTACGTCGGCGTGTGCATGATTATTCTGCTGCTCTGCATTCTCTTTGTCATCATTCTTTACAAGTACTTCATCAAGCCCGACGTCCAGCCCATTATCAATGCTTCCAAGGCACTGAGGTATGATGAAAAGCTGACCACCTATCAGTCCATCGTGCTGTGGTCCTTTGTCGGTCTCATCGTTGTCATGCTGCTGCCCAATATCCTGCCCGGCAGCTGGGGCATCACCAAATTCCTCAAGGGACTCGGCAATAACGGTATACTGCTTGGCTGGCTGGGGCTCTATCTCGCCATGGGTTTTGTAGGCGGCATCAAGATTAAGGAAGTCATGTCCCAGTCAGTGACCTGGCCCGCGCTCTTCCTGGTCATTGCCGTGCTGAAAATCACCGGCGCCTTCGATCAGACCGGTGTCACCCAGTGGCTCGGCGACGTGGCCAAGCCCTACATGGTGGGCTTCAACGGACAGATGTTCGTCTTTGTCATCGTCACTATCAGCACGCTTGCCACGCAGCTCACCAATAACAATGCCTGCGCCGCCACCATGGCACCCATTGCCTATGCCCTGGCCGATGCCAACGGCAACGTAGATCCCCAGGCCATCATGACCTGCGTCATCCTGTCGTGCACTCTCGGCATTGCCACGCCTGCAGCCGCGACAACTGCAGCCATCCTGTATGGCGACACCGAATGGATTAAGCCCAAGACGGTCATACACTATGCGACCTATTTCTGGATCTTCAATATCTTCCTGCTGACCTTTGTCTGCTACAACCTGTGCCGCGTGTTCTTCTAGTGCACCCGACTGGCCGTGCGTCTTCTTCCTTCCGGGACGTACGGTCAGTCCGCGTCCTTAAGCGTTGAGAACTCTTTTTCTATGGCGTCCTTCAACCGTTTGCAGGCAAGACTCAGGCTACTTCTGAAAAAGAGAAAGACTGGGGCGTCCCGGGAAAGCCCTTCAATGTGAAAGGGACGCGACGTGATGGACTTGCTGTTCACGCGATAGTCGTACCGGAACAGGTAGTACGGCTGAATGAAGACGCCCAGGTTGCGGGCTACGAGATCAAGAATGTCCTGCTTGTTCGCCAGGCGGATGTTTTCTTTGAAATATTTGACGAAGTAGTGCGAGACTTCGTCCTGTATGTTGGAATAGTAGGCCAGAGTCAGATTCCTGAGTATGTCCTCGCTCAGAATGTCGTGCTTCGCATACGGATTGTCATTGGCCATGAAAACCTGCCTTTCGTCTGTGAAGACCTGTTTTGCCTGAAAACCGTTCTGAACGAGGTCCCTCGTGAAAGACCTGTTCATGGGGACAGTGCAGACAATCATGTTGACGTCCTTGCGGGTCGCCAGCTTGAGAATGTCGCAGTGTGGCGCAGGAAGTGTGTTCACGTGAACGTTCTTGTTCTCCTTCTGAAAGGGCATGATAACGGTAGGAGTTATATAGTGACTTATTATTGGTGTAAGAACAATGCTGATTGTTTCTGAATGATTTTCGTCGTCAATATTTTTCCAGCTATCAACTATCTCAATGATTTTTAGAGAATCCCTGTAAATGACCTTCCCGTAGTCAGTGAGAGCAAGACCGTTCCTTGTCCTGTTAAAGAGTTGTTTGCCAAGTTCATTTTCAAGTGTTTTTATGGAGAGTGATAATGCGGATTGAGATAAGTATACATGCTTACTTGCTTTACTAATGGAGTCATGTCTGCTGACTTCTACAAAATGATAGAGCTGCTCAATTCGCATGGGAGTATTCTCCGGCGTTTGAAAACTTTTGTTAAAATGTAAGGGAGCGATTATGAAACGTTTCTGCTGCCTTATGATAGCGTTCAGCATTGTGCTGGGAGCTGTCAATGTACACGCTATTGACTTCAAGGTGAAGGGGCGCTTCGTGACACTGTTCGAATATGGTCAGAACGCTAGTCTGACGAAGGGGAACGGTATCACAGGCTATGGGAAGCACAGCGCTGACGAGTTCGTGGCCCAGCAGCGTATGCGCGTGCAAATCGACGCTATTGCCTCTGAGTCTCTGTCCGGTACAGTTCATTTTGAAATTGGCCAGATCCGCTGGGGACAGGCCAGTCGCGGCGGCGCGCTGGGTGCTGACAGCACAGAAGTGGTCAAGGTGAAGCATGCCTACATCAACTGGACCATGCCCAACACCGATCTGCATCTGCGCATGGGCGTCCAGATGATCAGCACGCCTGCCCACGCTACAGGATCGTGGGTCTACGGTGCTGATACAGCCGGTATCACTGCTAACTGGCGGCTCAACGAAAATGTCGGCCTGACCTTATTCTGGGCCAGACCCTGGAACGACAACTATTCAGGCGAGTATGCCAGCTACATGGACAACATGGACCTGTTCGGCCTGAGCATTCCGCTGACCTTTGACGGCATCAAGGTGACGCCCTGGGTCGTGGGTGGCGCCATTGGTCCCAACACCTTCCGCACGGACGACAGTGACGGTACCAGCAACTACTTCGGGCGTACGAGCTCCTATTTCGAAGACGGCCTGGTAGCACTGAACTATCCCATGGACGGCAAGTACCTGCATGGCAAGCTGACCAGCTACGCTACCATCATGTGGGCTGGTATTGGCGCTGACGTGACGGCCTTTGATCCTTTCCGTGTGGCCTTTGACTTCTATTACGGCTCCGTGGCTTATGATGACGAGTCGCTGAACAGAAGCGGCTGGATGGCTCTGCTGCTTGCCGAATACAAGTTTGACTGGGGCATTCCCGGCCTGGTGGCCTGGTATGCTTCCGGTGACGATGACGATCTTTCCAATGGCTCCGAACGCCTGCCCTACTTTGACAGAGATGAAACCGGTGGCGGCAGCTTCTCCAACTACGCCTTCCACGCCGGCCGTCCCTCCACCCAGCGTGATGCCGTCATCTCCCACAACCCTGCCGGCACCTGGGGCGTTGGTCTGCGTCTGCGTGAGCTCGAAATGCCTGTAAAGGTCAAGCATACCCTGCGCGCCAACCTCATCGGCGGTACAAACGATCCTGGCATCGTGCATGCCGTCAACAGAAAGTACGGCATCCAAATGACGCCCAACAACTATGATGGCAGAATGCTGGGCACGGAACATCTGTACATGACAAAGGGTGACTACGCGCTCGAGCTGGGTATCCGCAGCGACTACAAGATGTATGAGAACTTCACCATAGGTTTTGACTTCTCGTACATTTTCGCCTGGCTTGACAAGGGCGTGTGGGGCGACAGCCAGATGAACGGCAAGGATGACACTGTGGCCGATTCCTGGAATGCCAGCCTGATCTTCATGTACAACTTCTAATCCAGCGCAACCACTCTGCCAGCTGTTCCGACAGCAAACTCGCACAATCTCTCCGGCGGGCTGCACAAAGCCCGCCGGGGAACCATGACTGGACA
>CAZJPT010000002.1:0-5884 GCA_964547835.1 uncultured Desulfovibrio sp. | reverse complement strand
ATGTGGCTCGCGCGATGGGGGCCATTGCTGAAACCTCGTGTACTGAAAGAGTTTCAGGTCGCCCGATTCCATATATGGAACAATAATTTCCTTTCTCCACAAGGGGGAGATATGAAACCTGTTTACAAAAAAAAATATCCTCACCTTTTCGAGCCCATGTACTGTGGCAAGAATAAAGTTCTGTTCAATAACCGCGCCCGCGTTGCGCCCATCGGCACCGGCGCTACTGGCGGCGGCGAGGACAGCGACGGCCGTATCAATACATTTGGTATCGATTTCTGGATGCGCTTTATCCAGGGAGGCTTCTCTTCCGTGGCCCTGCCCATGGAAGTGCCGATTGACGGCAGCCACGAGCATTGTTTCAATCTGAATCCCAAAACCTGCAACCAGATGAATTTCCAGCGCCTGCAGCGCGCTGTCCACGCCTATAACGGCAGGACCTTCGCGGAATTCCTGCACGGTGGCCCCTACATGCGCGCAGGCTTCAAGAAGATTTCCGCCGATGATGAGCCCCATCTTGGTTCCAAGGCCGCAACCAGGGCCGAACTCGAAGAGGTGGCCGCGCTCTTCGGTGAATATGCGCACTGGGCCCAGATTGCCAATTTCGACGGCATAATGCTGCATTTTGCCCACGGCTGGCTGTTCAATTACTTCCTCTCCCCGCTCACCAATCACCGCACGGACGAATTCGGCGGTTCCATCGAGAAACGCTGCGCCTTCCCGGTCATGGTTCTCAAGGAAGTGCGCCGCGTAGTTGGCGACAGCCTGCTCATCGAACTGCGCCTCAACGGCACAGATGGCGTTGAGGGCGGCATCATGCCCGAGGAGACAGCTGAACAGGTAAAAATATTTCAGGATTACGTTGATATGGTGCACATTACCTGCGGTCACCGTATCGACGCCCTTACCCGTCCCAAGCAGCATCCAACCGGTTTTGATCCTGTTGCCCACAACGCCTGGGCCAGTGAAATTGTCAAAAAGAGCGGCGTAAATATTCCCATAGGCGTGGTCGGCGGCATTTACAATCCTGAGATCGCCGAGGAAGTCCTGGCCAGGGGACAGGCGGACTACGTCCTTATGGCCCGTTCCGCCATGGCTGATCCGGAAATCATCAAGAAGGCGAAGGAAGGTCGCGAAGACGACATCCGTCCCTGCCTGCGCTGCGACTACTGCCTGGATCACGGTCGCCGCGTGGCCATTTCCAAGGATCTGCATCTGCTGGCGTATCCGAGTTATGATCGGACCTGTATGACCAATCCCCTGCAGTTCCAGAGCGCCCAGAAGCTGCGCATCCCCCCCGCCGAGCGTCAGAAGAAAGTGGCCGTTGTAGGCGGCGGCGTGGCCGGCATGGAAGCCGCACTCAGCTGTGTGCGCCGCGGGCACACTGTGGTTTTGTACGAAAAGACCGACAGGCTTGGCGGTCAGGCCCTGCTCTCCGACAATATGTGGTTTAAGAAGGAGATGAAGCTCTTCCATGAGTACCTTGTCAGGCAGGTCAGGAAGAATGCTGACATAACGGTAGTCTACAACACCGAGTGCACCCGCGCGATGCTCGAGGAAAATGATTTTGACGCTGTCATCGTGGCAGTGGGCGCCGAGCAGATTGTGCCCCCCATTCCAGGTGTCGAGAAGGCACTCATGGCCTTTGATGCTCTGCAGCATGAGGAGAAGATCGGCAAGAAGGTCGTCATCATTGGCGGCGGCGCCATTGGCGTTGAAATCAGCATTCATCTCAACGGCAAGGGGCACGAGTGCACTCTGGTGGAAATGTGCGAGCACCTGGCTGCCAAGACAGAGCTCACCGAGCGCACGGCCTATATGATCCATCTGGAAAAGTGCAAGGTAAAGAGCATGACCCTCACCACCTGCACGGAAATCACCGACAAGGGTGTCTGGGTCGAGAACGCCGACGGCCGTCAGTTCCTGGAAGCCGACACGGTCATCATATCCGTGGGCACAAAGCCCCTGGCCAGCGTGCGCGACCAGTTTGACGACGTAGCCTTTGACGTCATCAGCGTAGGCGACTGCGTGAAGGCCTCAAGCATCGTGCATGCGGTACATACCGGTTTTGATGCGGGATTGACCCTGTAAAAGAAGCAGGAAGCCGGCCCGGTCTTCCACGATAATGGAGCAGCATATGAAACCTGTTTACAAGCAAAAATATCCCCATCTTTTCGAACCCATGTACGTCGGCAAAAACAAGGTCCGCTTCAACAACAGGGCCCTGGTCGGCCCCATTGGGTCTGGCGCTACGGGTGGCGGCGAGGACAGCGACGGCCGCATCAATACCTTCGGCATCGATTACTGGATGCGCTACATCATGGGCGGCTTCTCTTCCGTAGCCCTGCCTATGGAGGTGCCGATTGACGGCTCGCATGAGCACATGTTCAATCTCAATCCCAAAACATGCAATCAGATGAACTTCCAGCGTCTGCAGCGCGTGGTGCATGCCTTCCGCGGCAAGACCTTTGCCGAATTCATGCACGGCGGTCCCTATATGCGCGCCGGCTTCAAGAAGATATCCGCCGACGACGAGCCCCATCTGGGATCCAAGGCCGCTACCAAGGCGGATCTCGAGGAAGTGGCCGCTCTCTTTGGCGAATACGCGCATTGGGCGCAGATCGCCAACTTCGACGGGATCATGTTGCACTACGGGCACGGCTGGCTGTTCAACTACTTCCTGTCCCCGCTCACCAATCACCGCACGGACGAGTTCGGTGGTTCCATTGAAAAGCGTTGCGCCTTCCCGCTTATGGTCATCAAGGAAATCCGCCGCGTTGTGGGCGACAGCATGCTCATTGAAATCCGCATGAACGGCCATGACGGCGTTGAGGGCGGCATTACCCCTGAAGAAGCTGCCGAGCACGTGAAAATCTTCCAGGACTATGTCGACATGGCGCATATCACATGTGGCCACCGTATCGACGCCCTGACCCGTCCCAAGCAGCATCCTACCGGCTTCAATCGCATGGCCCACAACGCCTGGGCCAGTGAAATCGTCAAAAAGAGCGGCGTGAAAATCCCCATCGGTGTCATCGGCGGCATCTATGACCCGGCTGTGGCCGAGGAAGTGCTGGCCAGGGGACAGGCTGACTACGTGCTCATGAGCCGCTCTGCCATGGCTGATCCTGAGATCATCAGAAAAGCGAAGGAGGGCCGCGAGGAGGACATCCGTCCCTGCCTGCGTTGCAACTACTGCATGGATCACGGCCGCCGCGTTGCCATATCAAAGGATCTGCATCTGCTTACCTACCCGAGTTACGACCGGCAGTGCATGACTAACCCCATGCAGTTCCAGAGCGCTCAGAAGTGGCGTATTCCGCCTGCAGAACGCCAGAAGAAGGTAGCCGTTGTCGGCGGTGGCGTTGCCGGTATGGAGGCCGCGCTCAGCTGCGAGCGCCGCGGCCATAGCGTGGTCATCTACGAAAAGACCGGCAGACTCGGCGGGCAGGCTCTTCTTTCTGACAACATGTGGTTCAAGAAGGAAATGAAGCTTTTCCACGAATACCTGGTTCGTCAGATCGCCAAGCGTCCAGCCATTACCGTGGTCTACAACACCGAGTGTACTCGCGAAATGCTCGAGGAGAACGATTTTGACGCGGTCATCGTGGCCGTGGGCGCTGATCAGATCGTGCCCGGCATTCCTGGTGTGGAGCATGCGCTCATGTCTTTTGATGCTCTGGCGCACGAGGAAAAGATCGGCAAAAAGGTCGTCATCATCGGCGGCGGAGCCATTGGCGTTGAGCTTGGCATACATCTCAACGGCAAGGGACACGAATGCACGGTGGTCGAAATGACCGAATACATCGCCGGCAAGGCCCAGCTCACTGAGCGTACGGCCTATCTCATCAATCTGGAAAAGTATAACGTCAAGACCATGACCAGCACGACATGTCAGGAGATCACTGAAAAGGGCGCCTGGATTGAAAACGCCGACGGCCGTCAGTTCCTGGAAGCTGACACGGTCATCATAGCTGTAGGCACAAGGCCGGCAGCCAGCGTGCGCGACCAGTTCAAGGACGTGGCCTTTGACGTTATCAATGTTGGTGACTGTGTAGACGCTTCCAGCATCGTACACGCCGTGCACACAGGCTTTGACGCTGGCCTCACTCTTTAACAGGCCATGGCAGGAACGGGATGTTCCCGGCGTCCCGTCCCTGTCAGCATAAGCGTTTTCCGACCGGCGGGACGTCGCCGCAGACGTCCCGCTGACCTCCTGGTCGGCTGAAAAAATGTACAGTGTCATGGTGTACTGCAATTGCGGACAGTGCGCAGGCGCACGCAGCCCTGAATGGTCAGTCAATTTTCGTCAGGTGCGATTTCCATGAACATCAGACATCTTGAGTTTTTCATCGCCGTGGTCGAGTTCGGCTCCGTCAACGCGGCTGCCAAAGAGCTCAATGTGACACAGCCGGCTGTTTCCGTGGCGCTCAGAAAGCTGGAGGAGGAGCTGGGCGTCATTCTCTTTGTGCGTGACAGCCGGGGCATGAAACTGTCTGCTGATGGAAGAACTTTTCTGGAGCCGGCCAGAAGTTTTATCAACAGCTGTAATGCCATCAAGAACAGGGCAGGGAAATCCGACTCCGTCATCCGCATTATCGCCAATCCCATCCTCAGCTCCTATATGACGAACAATGTCTTTGTGAATTTTATGAAAATGCACAAGGACATCTACATATCGACCTTCAGTGACAGCATTGACAACGCGCTCAAGCGCATCAGGCAGAACGAGGTGGATATTGCCGTTTTTTCCTATGGAGACGAGATAAACCTCGACAGCCGGTTGAAGAGCTACAAGCAGGAACTGCGTTTTCTCTGTCCGGACAGGCGCAAGCTCTTCATGAGCGCCTCACACCACTATGCGTCCAGAAGGATGCTGACCCTCGAGGATCTGCAGCATATCAACATCTTCTTCTATGCCTCAGGGCGTGACCTCATTGCTGAATACTACAGCACCTTCATAACATTTAATAATGTCTACAGAATCGGCAGTCGTGATGACATTCTGGATCTCGTGCTTCACGGCGAGGGAGCCTTTTTCCAGCCCGCGCTTCTGTTCGGATCGGATGAGCGCGTGCGGCAGGGATTGATTGTGGGAAAGGATATTGACGTCCCCGGCATCAATAATAGTATAAATGCCTTTGCAAGGCTGTGTCACGACAACCCGTCAGAGAAGGTGCTGCGGCTCTATAACTACATATTGAAGTATTTTGAGAGGATACGCAAAGAAATAGTGGTCGACTGAAGGCAGGCTCAGCACGCCGGCGGCAAGGAGACGAATATGCTCATAGAAACGGTTCTCCCCCTCAGCATGCTGGGCGTCCTGCTGGGATTCCTGGCGAGTTTTCTGGGGGTGAGTGGCGGCACGATCATGGTCCCCATCCTGGGCATCATCTTTCTGCATCAAGGCATTGAGCCGGACATTGCCCAGCGCATGGCGCTTGGCACTTCGCTTGCCATTAACATTCTGGTCAGCGGCTCGTCTGTGCTGGAGCACATGCGGCATGGATCCATGCGCTGGGACAGGTGGCGGCTTATGTGCATCTTTGTCATTGCCGGATCGATATGTGGTTCACAGCTGGCGAGCATCATCCCGGCCATGGCCCTGAAGTTTCTGTACGCCACGTTTGTCTGCTCCATGAGCTATACCATGTTCAATCTGCCCAGGCCCAGAGTCCTGCCGCGTCCCATGCTGATACTGCCTCTGGGCGCCTTTCTCATCGGCGTTGTTTCCGGTCTGGTAGGGGTGGCAGGCTCGCTGGTCTGCGTTGTCTTCCTGGCGTGTACGGGATTGCCCTGGATGTCCGCAGTCTGTACCGGCACAGCACTGGGGCTGCCCATCTGTGCGTCAGGTGTGGCCGGCTATATCATGGCCGGGCAGGGT
>CAZJPT010000001.1:0-27214 GCA_964547835.1 uncultured Desulfovibrio sp. | reverse complement strand
TCTTAACACATTGCTTTTATGTACAGCATTGTGCGATTTGAGATGTCCTCTTAATCTCTATAATCTCCAATACTGAACTCGGAATGCACGATATTTCAGTGTTGTGCACCGCATCATCTGTGCAATGCAGGGACAATCTGACTTGCTTGTGCAGGCCGTATTCAATATATTAACACGTCATGCTGAACTTAAGCTGACATATGTACATCACAGGTTCCGTCGTTGAATTTCCTCGCCCGCCATCGTCAGATAACGATGCAGCCAGACTGCCAACTCGCGTATCGTTGGTTTTGTACAGTCAGTGTCAATGGCAACAGCAATGGAATCAACGTTTTGCAGACAGTTTCCGAAGCTGAGTCATGAGGCATCACCTCAGGGGAGGCGTTTTTCCTGACCTGTGCGTTGTCTGTCGGTCAGCGACGACTCACGCAGTGGCCAACTGTCAGGTGGACTACTGGAACAGGCGGGCTGCCCCTTGCCTAGTATTTCGTGTCGTAAATTCGTTAAGTAGCTGACGTGGCCGAAAACTCGACTCATGCCTTGTTAAAGTGCTTAACGAATTTCAAACATAAAGTACTAGGCAGGACTCACCTGCTTTCAGCGACGGTTAACCTGTGTGTACTGTAATGGCAAAGTAACTCAGAAGACTGACTGGCATAGTCGCCATCAATTCGGGATGACAGAGCAACATGCTGTTTTATATGTGTTTTATGCAGGAGGTCAGGCCATAATCGTTTGATTTAAAAATATTCCGTAATTAACTTTTCAAGCTCATCGGCTGTAGCTCTGCGGGGATTATTATCCATAAGACGTCTTGCGCTGGCAGCACGTTCCGCAATGCCTCTGATGTCTTCCTTCTTGACGCCATAAGTAGCCAGACCAGGAGCGACGTTCATATCCTTGAGCAGCTTCATGAAACCATCGACAGCTGCTTCGGCCTTTGCGAACAGGCTCTTGCCTGCTACGTCACAGCCCAGGATTTCGGCAACCCTTGCGTACTTTTCAGGGGTGGCCATGTAGTTAAACGCTATGCCCATAGGCGCAACAGCAGCCATCAAAAGCCCATGCGGCAGGTGATAGTCAGCAGGCACGGCCATGCCTATAGCGTGGATTACGCCGTTCTGTGTATTGGAAAATCCCATTCCACAAATGGAGGATGCATACAGCATCTGTGCTCTTGCTTCTTTATTAAAACCATTAGTGTATGCAATTCTAAGATTCCTGGCGATCATTTCCATTGCATAAACATCAGGAGCTTCAGTGTATGGCGTGGCAGTCAAATTAACATATGATTCCATTGCATGCACAAAAGCATCAAGGCCGGTATATGCTGTATATTTTGGCGGCAATGTGTATGTTAATTCCGGATCAAGCAAAACAGTTTTTGCATAGATATAGTCACTGACAATACCAATTTTTGAATTGGATGCTGCATCACCAAGCACACTGATCGAGGTCATTTCACTGCCGGTCCCGGCAGTCGTAGGAATGAGAATACTCGACATACAGGGGTTTGGAACGCGATGCATCCCAAAATATTGTTCCAGGGGACCTTCATTTGTTGTCAGAATTGCCGCAGCCTTCGTACAGTCAAGAGCACTTCCGCCACCAAGACCGACAAGCAGATCGCCATTGAAAGCCTTCAGCTTGCTGGCACATGCTTCAGCGCACTGCGGGGTGGGATCCAGCTGCACATCGGAGAAGATTTCTACTTCAATATCAGCTTTTTTCAGCGAATTAACCGCGGGTTCATGAATGCCGTTTTCGACAAGTCCCTTGTCGGTCACCAGAACAACCCTGCTCCCGCCAAGCCTTTTGACTTCCTCGCCAAGCTGGGCAATCGAGCCATCCCCATAAACTATCCTACTGATTGTCTGGAACGTGAAAACCATAAATCCTCCTGTACGTTGAGGAGCGACTCCGGGTGAGAATCGCTGTGGTCACGTCAGCATGCGTGCCGTGCAGCAGGCTGACTGTTATTGAAGGCACGTGAAAATTCTGTGCAGCAGAGGGGACAGCGTAATCTTTTACGGTAAATGACCTCATTACCCTGCTGACCAAAAGCTGTGGCTCTGCGCGGCTTTCAGAAAACCTGGAGTTACATTGTATTAACTTACAATATGTTAGCAGATGGCCAATGTGCCACGAGACAGCACTTTGTCATTTTTGCACGGCTGCGATCCGGCAGAGAAGGGCTTTGCCAGGATGTTTGCGTCCGGGCAATGACTCTCCATACAAGGTTTTCCGCTTACAGTTCTGCAACACTGACAGATGCCAGTCTGCACATGTGTTGCTTAAGACCAGCGACCAGCTGGCGAAAAAACCTTGTGTCCATCGTTTTTTCGTGTTGACAGCGGAACTTTCGCCGGGGTTGAGATGATCCGAAAACAGCTTTGCCATCGTGCAAGAAAGTGATCTTCCTGATACTGGCTGGACTATTCGGACCATCTCCTGGGCTGGTTTGTCGTACCGAAATTTTTGTATGCTTCGAGGAGGTGGGGTGGAGCTTCGTTTGAAGAACAAGGGCAGCAGTCTGTGATTATGTCAGCTTTATGTGGCGTATCAAAAGCAAATACCCAAAACCGTCTGTTTCTTCTTGCCGGGGGCGTGCATGTCTCCTGCACACCGCCCGACTCTGAATAACCACCGGCTCACATTGCCTGTTTATTGCCGTCTGTGTGAGCAGCTTCAGATTCTATTCTTCTATGAAGCCACGCAGGAACGGATATTGCTAGCAGCAGCTTTTACCTTGCCCTTGTTGGGATCAATGGTACGAACCGTGGTCACCTTGGCCTGGGTGAAGAAGTCGATACCACCCTTGCCCTGTGCCTTGTCTGTGCCGATCAAAGAACCCTTTATGCCGCCAAACGGGACATAAGGATGCGGGGCGCAGATACCAACATTGACGCCAACCATACCAACATCAGCCAGCCGGCTGAATTTTTCGGCGTAGAACTGGTTCTGAGTAAATATGCAGGCGCCGTTGCCGAATTCAGAGCTCTGAATCAGCTGAAGGGCATCATCCATATCTGCAATTTTAATAGTGGCAACCAGAGGACCGAAAACTTCAGTGGTAAACAATGGATTGCAGGGTGTTACATCCTTAATGATGGTGGGCCCAACAAAGAAGCCGTTCTTGTTCTTTTCAGGAAGTTCAATGTTTCTTCCGTCAAGGACCAGCTGGCAGCCCTGGCCGTGCTCGAGGGCAATATCAACGTACTTTTTGACATTATCTACAGCGGCCTTGGAAATCAGCGGTCCCATGTAGACATCTTCTTCAAGAGCGTCACCAACTTTAATGCTCTTGGAGGCTTCAATCATTCTTTCGATGACGGAATCGTATATTTCAGGCACTATGGCGACAATTGAGCCTGCGAGGCAGCGCTGTCCGGCAGAGCCGTAGCACGAGTTCAGGAAGTTATCGATGAAAACATCAATATCGGCATCTTCCATGACCACGAGCATGTTTTTCGCGCCACCAAGCAGCATGGAGCGCTTGGCTCCTCTGGCGCAGCCTTCAGCCATCTTTTTCGCGGTAGGTGTGGAACCTACAAGGCAGACGCCCGCGATGCGGGGATCTTCATACCATGTGCCAGGAATGTCCCTGTGGCCGTGAATAACGTTGACAACACCGGGGGGCAGTCCGATTTCAGTAAAGATTTCACACATTTTCTGCATGAAATACGGAGACTGTGTGGACGGCTTAAAAATAAAGGTATTTCCTGTAACGATGGCATAGGGAATGAACCAGCCAAATACCAGTGCCGGGAAGTTAAACGGCGCAACACCACCGAAAACACCCAGTGACTGACGAACCACCTTGGCGTAAATATTACTGGAAACCTGATCCAGGATGTCTCCCTGAATCATGGAAGGAGCAGACAGTGCAGATTCAACAATCTGAATAACGCGCTGGACTTCACCACGTGCTTCACCAATCTGTTTTGCCTGATCGAGAGCAATGCTGTATGCAAGATCCTCGAGCTCTCTCTCCATACAATTATGAATTTTGTAAAGATAGGAAACTCGCTTTGCAATCGGAACTTCCCGCCAGGTTTTGTAAGCTTCTGCGGCAGTAGCTATTGCAGCCTCTGCAGTCTCTTTTGAAGAAATAGGAACTTCACCTATTACTTCACCTGTTGATGGGTTATACAGAGGATCGTATGTGTCTTCCTTGCTGGCCCATTGTCCATTGATGTAGTTCTTTATTTCGATTTTGTTCATAACATCTCTCCATGACGGACAAAATTGAAGCTTCCACTATTCAATTGGAACAACACAAAAGGAGAAATTCCTCTTGTAGATTTTATATCTGATATTTTTTCACGAGCGTCTGTCGCATTTGCTACATCCTCAAAAAAATTTTTTTCTGTGTCTGCTGGCAAGGCAACTGTTCTTCATAACAGCAGAATTTTTCCATGGCTGCCGTAATGGGAAGAGAACGGGATGTTGTCTGGATGGGCAGAGCATATGCCGACCCGCCTGCTGTCAAGTGACAGCGCGCATGCCTCCAGCTCACGCATGGCGACACGCTGCAGGTAGGTCCGCCATTTGTGGGCAGCTGCTGACGCACATAAAAAACAAAGCCGCAAATTGCCCCTGGTTGGGCATTTGCAGCTTTTCCCAAAACGCAGCGTGATGCAGTTGTGTTATCCGGACAAGCCCTGTCACGGGGGTTGTGAACAATATGACCTGCCTGCAGGAAGGTGGCGCCGGCTTCTTCACGGGATAACCTGCCTGACAACCCTGGTGGCAGTCTTCTTCGTGCATGTCCCTTGTCTTGCGCCGTTGTTTCAGCCTGCTTTCTGACTTGCTTTTGTTGTCGTTTTTTCCGTCGAAGGTGGTATACTTTTCGTGTCGCCTGAGTCCAAAAAAACGGGATCCGGCTGGGCTACTTTTGGTGTCATTTCCTGGGATACGTATCATGTCGCCCAGCAGTCGCCTGACAGCGGCGGCTCAGCATGGGCTCAGCGCCATGAGGACAGAGAGGATGCCGGCGCAGCACCAGGTAGTGGCAAACATGAGATCCGTGGCCAGATCGATAGTATCAGCCGTGGGGTCAGGCGTCCCGGTTCCAAGCCAGGGGTGATTGACAATAATGCCATCGTAACGGGCAGGTCCCCCCAGACGCAGGGACAGCGCACCGGCAAAGGCAGCCTCACTCCAGGCGCTGTTGGGACTTTCGTGGGCTGCGTGGAAGCGCAGTGCTGTTTTCCAGGCGCCGGTTGCATCGCAGCCGCGCACACACAGGCTGCCCAGGGTAACGAACAAGAGTGACAGGCGCGCCGGGATATAGCCAAGGACATCGTCAGTCCTGGCTGCGCAGGTGCCAAAAAAGCGATACCGTTTGTTTTTGTGCCCCCACATGGCATCCAGCGTGTTGGCCACGCGATGGGCTACAGGCAGACAGGCAGCAAGGGGAAAACCGCCCATGACAAAACCTGCACATGCCCAGAAGAGTGTGGTCAGCACCCCGTCCGTAGAATTTTCAGCCACGCTTTCTACACAGGCCCTGACCACGCCCTCCTTGTCCAGCCGGGATGTTTCCCTGCCCACGATGCGGGCGAGCTTGATCCTTGCGCCGGGAAGATCGTTCCGTCTCAAGTGTCTGAGCACAGCTCTGGCATGCTCAGCCAGGGAATGGGGAGCAAGGCACAGCCACACACTGACTGTGGCAGCAGCAAAACCGAGCAGGGGAGAGAGCGTGTTGCACAGCCACACGAGAAGCAGTGTCGGGACAACGAAGCAGCCCTCCATGCAGACAAGGGCGCAAGCGCCTTTCAGGCGCTGGACAGCGGGCGTCTCGGCAGACCTGCGCAGAATCTGCTCCCAAAACATGGCCGCATGTCCCATCCAGCATACTGGATGACGGGCAGGAGCAGGCTCCTCAAATATTTTGTCGAGAACAAGGGCCGTGGGCAGGAGCGCCAGGCCCGGCAGCATGCTCATGAGTGGCATCGCAACCGCAGCAGAGAGTAGATGGCAGCCATGTCCACGTGTTCACGAACAGTGGCAGCCAGTTTGTCCAAAGAAGCATCCAGATCCCACGTGGCCAGAATTCTTCCTTGAGGCTTTTTGCCGAGGCTTGTGCGAACCATGTCCAGAAAGCGTCTGCGAAAGACGTCGTTATCAAAGAGTCCGTGCAGGTAGGTGCCGAGACAGTGTCCGTACAGCATGCCCAGGAAGGCATTCGTGTCGTTTCCGGCAGTATCATCCGGCGTGAAGAGCTCTGCCTTGTCGCTGTGCAGCATGGTCTGGCCATGATGGATTTCATAACCCTGGCAGGGCACGCCCAGGGGCGTGCGCACACGCTCGCGGTAGTGCTGGGCTCTGGCCGGCTCGAGCGTCGTTGTGAGAGGGAGCAGCCCCAGTCCGGGCATGACGTCGTATTGTGATTCAATATGGCCGGGGTCGCATATTTCCTCGCCCAGGATCTGCATGCCGCCGCAGATACCCACGACCCATCCTCCGGCGTGAGCATGTTCGAGAATTTTGCCGGTCAGTCCCTTTTCGGCCAGTTTTTGTGCGTCAAGCGCTACCGAGCGCGAGCCCGGCAGCACGATGACATCCGGGGATCCCCAGTCCCCGGCACAGTGCACAGGACGCAACGTGACATCCGGTTCCATAGCCAGCGGCGCCATATCAGTGAAGTTGGAGGTGCGTCCCAGCACGATCAGGGCTATGTCCAGGGGATCTGGCATGGCAGCGCAGTGCATCATGGACTCGGAAAGGGAAAGGCTGTCTTCTTCGGGCAGGTCAAGGCGCGGTATATAAGGCACGACGCCCAGGACAGGCACGCCCGTGGCCTTGAGAATATAGTCATGGGCCGGTTGCAGCAGAGAGGCGTCGCCACGGAAACGGTTGACCAGAAAACCCGCAAGCAGACGACGCTCGCACGCCGTAAAGGTGAGCCAGGTGCCAAGAAAGGAGGCATAGACGCCGCCGCGATCAATGTCGCCTACCAGCAGGACGCGGGCCGCTGCATCCATGGCCATGTTCATGTTAGCCAGATCCGCGCTCTTGAGATTGACCTCGCCAGGGGAGCCTGCGCCCTCAAGCACCATGATTTCATGCTCGGCGGCCAGGGAGTGATAGGCCTCGCGGATGGGTTGACGCAAACTTGTCCTCTCTTTCAGAAAGGCTCCTGCGTCCAGCACGGCGTGCGGTTTGCCCATGAGGACAACCAGCGAGCCCTTGTCGGTCATGGGTTTCAGCAGGACAGGGTTCATGCGCACGTCAGGAGCTATGCCAGCCGCTCTGGCCTGCAGAATCTGTGCCCGACTCATTTCCAGCCCGTCGCAGGTGACGCCAGAATTGAGAGACATGTTCTGGGCCTTGAAAGGAGCTGCGTCGTAGCCATCCTGACGGAAAATGCGGCAAAAAGCAGCGGCCATGAGGGTTTTACCGGCACCCGAGCTCGTGCCCTGCAGCATGAGTGCCGGCCTGGGCCTGCCTGGCAGGATGTACGGCGCTACGCAAACAGTGTTGCCAGCAAGACTGCCGACCTCACGCAGGGCGCTGACCAGACGCATATTGTCATCGCGATCACGCACGGCAACGCTGTACCAGCGCCCGTCATCAAGGTTTGGGCAGGTGGCGCAGCCGCGGATGGCTATGCTGCGTTCGTGCAGCAGTCGCATGGCCAGTTCCGGATCTGGTTTGTCCAGGCGAAAAAGCAGGTAGTTGGCCGCGGGTCGGCAGAGGTCCAGTTGCAGAGAGGCGAGCATGGCCGCAAGCTCGCGGCGGTTTTTTCTGTTGCGTGCCCTGGTGGCGCGCTCGTCCGCCACATTTTCGAGCGAAGGATTGAGGACAGCAAGGGCTGCCGCAATGGCGAAACAGTTGACGTTCCATAAGGGCAGCTCGCCCTGTATCCTGGCAGCCAGATCAGGGTTTGCTGCCATAAAGCCCACGCGTACGCCGGCGAGTCCGTGGAAATTGGTCAGGGAGCGCACAACGACACAGCGCGATGCGGCTGGCAGTGAAGAGCTGGAGGGACATGACAAATGTGTGCCCAGCAGAGGTAAAAAAGAGACCTGGCTGTCTCTGGCCACATAATCCTGGAAGGTTTCGTCCAGAACCCAGATCAGATCCGGACGCCGGTGCATGAGTGCAATGATTTTTTGCGGACCCAGGAAAGTGCCCGCAGAACAGCCGGGGTTGGCAAGAAAGACGGCTGCGCCATGGGGCAGGGCAAGAAGCGCATTTTCAGGCAGACGCCAGTCCAGATACGTTTTTGAGGACGTGGCGATGCGGCGCGTTGTCCGTGTCAGGGTGCAGGCAGGATGCGTCACCATGAGACCTGCCTTGCCGCAGGCACTGGCGTACTCACTGAAATCTGGCTCGGGTACGGCTGCTACCGGGCAGTCACAGGCTTTGAGAGCCCGGGCCAGTGCGGTGAACAGTTCGCTTGTGCCGTTGCCAAAGACCACGCTGTCCTCAGGCACAGCGTAGCGCCGGGCGCAGGCCAGTTTGGCCTCCTCGGCGCGTGGGGAGGGACAGGCGTCTGCGTGACGCAGTGCCCGCACCATGGCGAGGCGGATGTAGTCAGGTGGTCCGTCTGGTCGGATGCTGGCGCTGTAGTCGAGAAACTTTTCGACCCGCGTTCCACTGATGGCTGCCATGGCCGGCTTGTCTTTGCCGTGCGGCGGCAGGAAGGGGGGGTGACTGTTCATGGGGCGAACTCTTCCGGGTTGTCGGAATATGTGGATATGCAGCGCAAGTCCGGTCAAGCCGGCAGTATATGGCGCTCTGTGAGAAGACGCACAAGTTTGCGGCACAGCTGCCAGGGCTCTTCCTCCTGGGTGGACATGGAGATGGTGCCTGACAGGGCCAGCGGAGTCTTTTTCTGGCTCTGGGCCTGGGCCAGGGCGTGTGCCGTGGCAGCCGGCCTGTCTGTGCGTCTGTTTTCCCTGGACACCAGAGTGGCCTCGTCGCAGGAGAGCTCGACTGGCAGCAGGCAGATACCGCCCAGGGTGCGCTCAGCGTCCTCAATCCAGTCACTGTGCCCACAGAGCACATGATCGCAGATGATGAGCTGGTTATGCCCGGCGACTTCCCTAAGAAGGCTGTGGTAGGTATGCGCGCTCCACAGCCCCAGTACTTCGGCCTCCTCCAGCGTAAAGCAGGCTCTGCCATCTCTGCAGAACGCTGTGAGCAGCGCATCCAGACTCACGAGCACGTGTGAAACGCCGCGTTTTTTCAGTTCTCGGGCAAGTGCGCTGGCCAGACTGGTCTTGCCCGCACTTGACGGACCGGTGAGCAGGATGATGCGTCCGCGTCCGGTCGTGATGTTCTGGCGCCCGGTCCCTATGTTCGCTGCCACAGGCGCAGCCGTCTTTTTGCCGTTCAGGAAGGCAAGCGATGGGAAGTAGGCATGCAGGTAGCTTGCCTGTATATTGTCACCTGGTCCGGTGATTATGCCGCAGGGTATGGTCTTTCCCTGTTTGTCCATGACAGTGTACAGGGGCTTTGCCTTTGTCCCGTGTTCCATGACGGACCAGTGGAATTCGTGTCCGCGCAGCACCCGGCCGTACCGGGAAAAATCGTCCAGGCCGAAGGGCAGGGGGGACAGGAAGGTTGCCTCACGATAGCCCAGCGAACGCAGCTTTGTATCCATACGGGCTGTGGCGTCGACCAGGCCGACCATGGGAAAGCGTTTTTTGTCAGGTGTTTCCAGCTCGCGGGTCAGGTACATGCAGCCGCCGCATTCAGCGTAGACGGGCAGGCCCGCCATGGCTGCGGCATGTATCTGGGCGCGCATGCGCGTGTTGGCAGCAAGTTCCCTGGCAAAGATCTCTGGATAGCCGCCGCCCAGATAGAGCGCATCCGCAGCAGGCATGCCGGCATCACGCAGGGGGGAAAAAAAGACGAGTTTCCAGCCCATGTTTTCAAGGAGGCGGAAGTTCTCGTCATAATAAAAGCAGAAGGCCTCGTCACGGGCTACGGCCAGGCGGCCGCGGCGTCTGCTGCCAGCAGGGGGTGCAGCGATGTCAGACTGAGCAGTCAGGTGCACCCTGCCCGCGCCGGTCCTGCGCAGGCAGTCTGCCAGGGCGCGCACCTCGGTATCCGGCAGCATGTCGCCCAATCCGCGCAGGATTTTCTCCATGGACGCGATTTCCTCGGCTGGCACAAGTCCCAGTTGTCTCGAGGGCAGAACCACATTTTGATTTCTGGGCAGATTGAGGAGCAGCGGAGGCAGATTATACAGGGCCAGACTCGAGCTCAGCAGTTCGCGGTGTTTCTCAGAGCCCGTGCAGGTCGTGATGACGCCGGCCAGACGCACTCCTGCCGCTGTGCAGGCACGCTGGAAGCCGTCTGCGAGAGGAGCGATGGACCTGGCCAGACCTCTGGCCTGAACCACAAGAAGTACTGGCAGCCCCAGTACTCTGGCTACGTCCAGGGTGCTGCCGGCCAGAGAGGAAGCTTCCTTGCCATCTAAAAGTCCCATTACCCCCTCTACCAGAACAATGTCTGCGCCTTGTGCCTGACGGGCGAATACATCGTGCACGCCGTCCTCGCCCATGAGCCATGTGTCAAGATTTGCACAGGGGAAATCACAGGCCTGACTCAGAAAGGTGGGATCGATGTAATCAGGCCCGCACTTGCAGCCATGTACAACCAGGCCCTGTCTTCTGAGCGCTACGGCCAGTGCCAGACAAGCCGTTGTCTTGCCTGCGCCGGAATGGGGCGCGGCCAGAACAAATGCGAGCGGAGTGTCAGGCATGGGAGGCGTCTCCTCAGGTTTCTGCACGCGGCTCATGCGCGGCGAGTTTGTCAGCGTACTTGTCGGCGTACCCTCGTGCCTCGTAAAGGTAGCCGTCCACGTATCTTGTGCGCTTGTCGCAGATTATGACAAGGGACGACATGTCGACATCCTCTTCCGGCACCTGTTCAAGATGACCGACCCAGACGCTTTGTTCAGGCCTGCCGGCGTGCTTGACTATGGCGCACCAGGTCTGGCCGCCGCGCTTTTCAGCGGCCGTGGCCAGAGCCTCACGCAGCAGCTCGCGCCGCCTGCGCCCGGCTGGATTGTACAGAGCTACAGGCAGGGCACTGTCCAGAACAGAATTTAAGTTGGCACGCACCTCCACAGCCGGCACCAGCAGATCCGAGAGACTCAAAAGCACGGCACCGTTCTGCAAGGGCGCTCCCAGAGCAGCAGCGGCCAGCAGAGCCGCAGACACGCCGGGCAGGATTCTGACAGGGACCTTTGCAAACTGTGGCATATGTTCGCGCATTTCCAGGATCAGCCCGGCCATGGCCAGCAGGCCGGGATCACCGCTGCATACAAGACAGACACTGCGACCTGTGGCAGCAAGCTCCAGAGCCTTGCGGCAGCGGTCGATTTCTCCACGCATGCCACTGGTCACAAATTCTTTGCTCACGCCTTCACGTTCGAGCAGGGGGCGTACAAAGTCAACGTAGGCCGTGTAGCCTGCGATGACGTCAGCCCCGAGGATGGCTTCGCGAACTTCCGGGGTGATGCTGTTTTCCTGTCCTGAGCCCAGCCCTACCACCACAAGGCCCTGTTTACGGGCGTCGGTGTTCTTCTCTACAGGAGCATCGTGCCCGATGCGCGCCAGGGCGAAGGTCATAGCTCCTGCACGGCTTTCTCTGGCAATTTCCAGGGTACCGCCGCCACCCAGGTGGCGGGCGGCAGTGAGGGCAGCAGCCTCGCTGACTGAAGACGTTCCCATGTGCCTTGCCACAGTATCCGAAGTGGTCACCACGCCGCTCACGTGGCTCAGCTCGTCGCTTTCAAAACCCATGAAGGGGCAGTTCAGCTCGTCGAGCAGTGCCTGAACCGAAGCCTCCCTGCCCTTGGCATTGAGACTGGCCACAGCGGCTACGCGGCAAGGCGCCACATGGTGCGCGGCAAGAAAGGCTCTGGCTTCCCGGCAGTAGAGCGCAGGATCGAGATTGTTGTGCAGGCCCGTGCCGAGCACGTAGCAGCGGGAGTCAACGCACAAAGCGTGCGAGCCCCCGGGCGCCGGTCTGTCCCAGTACACGGCAACTTTCGCTGTACCCCCATTGTCATCGCAAAAGGTCACGTTGGGCAGCGAGGCCCAGTATTTCTCCCAGATTTCCATGGGGCCGTGGAAGTCAATGTGCCGGCCTTCGAGCAAAGCCTTGTTGCAGGCTAAAATGGCCGAGGTATTGAGCACGCGGCAGCCTTCCCTTGAGGCCGCCTCATCAAAGGCCACCATGTCGAAGCTGTCTGTGGCCGTGCTCACTACGGCCTGCCCTCCGGTAATGCGGGCCACACGGCGCGCCAGTCTGTTGGCACCGCCAAGATGTCCGCCGCACAGACTTACCGCGAAACGGCCGCGATCGTCGATACTGACCAGGGCCGGATCACAGGCCTTGTGGCGCAGCAGGGGCGCAGCCAGACGCACCACCAGCCCTGTGGCGCCTACGCAGACAAGGCCTGCGTAGTTGTTCCAGCAGTCGGTCAGCCTGGTGCCGGCCGGCATGAGTACGGCTTGAGCGCCCAGCCCCTGGCAGATTTCCCTGGCCTTGACGCGCCCCTGGCTCGAACAGGCCAGCACGGCTACGGAGCCGGTGAAGGTCTCGTCCGCCAGGGTATTGCGGTAGCCGTGCGAGAAAGGCCTGGCGTAGAGCTGTGATTTGGTTTCGTGGACGTCACCCAGTGCCTCGCCTGCCAGCAGCAGGGCCTGGCGCTGTATGCCAGCGGCTTCGGCCCTGGCGGCTATATCGCCAAGATTGCCGCGCAGGATGCGCTGATCCTCCCAGCTGGCCCGGCTCACGATGGCGCACGGTGTTTGGGGGCTGAGACCGCCTTCCTCCATGAGCTCTTTCGTGAGAGTTTTGAAATGGGCCGAGCTCAGATAGAAGACAAGACTTGCTCCTGTCCTGGCGAAAACCGCCGGGCGCTGGGTCTCGGGCAGAGGCGTTCTGCCGGCTGAACGTGTGAAAACCACACTCTGGCTCACGTTGGGCACCGTGTACTCGAGGCAAAGGGCGGCAGCTGCTGCGAAGGCGCTGGTCACCCCGGGAATGACCTCACATTCCACGCCCTCCCGGGCCAGTCCCTGTATCTGTTCGCGAATGGCGCCGTAGAGGGAGGGATCGCCTGAGTGCAGACGAACCACTTTTTTGCCTTCCCTGGCTGCAGAGGCCAGCAGGCGCACCTGTTCGTCAAGATCCAGATGCGAGGAATCCACCATCTGGCAATCCTTGCGGCAGGAGGCAAGGATTGCCGGGTTGACCAGAGAGCCCGCGTAAACCACGAGGTCGGCGTTGTCCAGTGCCTGGCGTGCGCGCAGGGTGACAAGATCCACAGCCCCCGGGCCGGCACCAGCAAAAATAACAGTTGGGACCCGGGGCTGCGGGTGCGAAGGAGGCGAAGCCGGGTTGATGGAGATGGTCATGATCGTCCCCTCGGAACGTGACAGGCTGGCTTACCTTCCGGGACGGAAGGTAAAGACGTGAATCCTGTGCAGTGGGGCAAGGTGGCTGTATTTTCCAGCAACCATGGGAGAGCGTACGGCAATGTCGAGGGACAAGGCTTCCAGGCAGGTTCCCTTGTCGAACTGTGTCAGCCGGGCCACGCTTTCCATGGTGATGGCCGTGGCTACCAGCACAGCGTCCGGGTCGTCGGGATCGAGGCGGGCAAGGCCCTGCTCGAGAATCTGCGGCAGCGCACTGCCCCCTCCTCCTGCGAAGATGCGGTCCGGATCGGGCAGGCCGGGCATGACCTGAACTATATCGCCCCTGATCAGCTTGAGATTTGGAGCCCCGAGTCTTGCTGCATTGATTTCTATATTCTTGCAGCGGTTTGCATACTGTTCGACAGCGCATACGGTGAGGTTCTTTTGCAGCAGGGCAGCCTCAAGGCCTACAGACCCCGAACCGGCACCCAGATCCCAGAGCACCCCGTGATCTGGCAGGCGCAGGCAGGAAAGCACTACGGGACGGATATAGCGGCTGGTCAGGCAGTGACGCTCGAAACGAAAGTGTTCGTCGGAAAGACCCAGCGGCAGGCAGCGGGCCTTATGACCGCCGGGCAGAAGAACAAGGATGCTTGTCGGCCCGGTCTCGCTCCCTGCAGCCTCGCCAAGCGTGCATCTGAAAAGACGCTCACTGGTGCTGCCCAGGTTTTCTGCAACCAGGCAGGCACGCTGGCTGCAGGAGGGATCGTGCTCAAGCAGCTGTGCAGCGAGAGTCGAGGCTGTGAGGGGCAGGCCGGCGTAGACAATGGCCGTACGCGCACCAAGCACGCGCCAGGGCTGAATCGGCGCTTTGTGCGCACAGAAAAGCTCGGCATCGCTCCAGGACACGCCTGCTCTGTGGCAGAGAGCCTGAAAGGCCGTGATGCCCGGATGGAAGGTGAGGGTAAAGGGCAGGCGATCCGGCGTAATGCCTGGAAAGCGCTGTTCGAGTATGCGTACAAGAGTACTGCCAAGACCGTGATAGAGGGCGTCACCGCTGGAGAGAATGCCGACGCGGGCTCCGTCCCGGGCCAGATTTATGGCCATGTTCAGAACATCTCCGGGAGAGGGGGAGAGAGAATGGCGCCTGGCGCGGCCTGAGGGCAGGAGCTGCAGCAGCTTGTCCGAGGAAAAGACGTGATCCAGACTGAGGCCGATGTCGTGGACAGCGCCGGGCAGGCCCGTGCCGCAGGAAAAGACATCAAGGGAGCCAGTGTTGCACTGGCTGGAGCAGATGAACGCTTCGGACATGGACAATCCTCTGCCTGGTTATGGACACGACGCCTGGGCACGCTTGCGCACGGCAAAGGTCCTGTCCGGGAAAAAGCGCAGGGCCTTGCCGGTGAAGTCAGAGAGCAGAATGGCAAAGGAGGGACGGACATTTCCTTTGCCAGCCTTTTCAGGACACAGGGAGCGGAACTGGCACAGGGCCTTCCCGGCAAGCCAGGTAAAAAGTCTGTGCTGTTCCTCTTCCGTGAAAAATGTCAGTGCGGCGCGCATGCTCGGCTGGGTGGCCAGCTCGCTTTTGAGGCCTGGCCTGTCGGGAAAGATGGATAACATGGCTTCGGGCAGCAGCTCCAGGGCCTGGGCGACCTTGCGGGCATGCGTGTTGTCGCAGCCGGCTGCGTATTTGAGGAGCTTGCCTGGCATGCAGCACACAATAACGCGCTGTACGCCGCTCTCTGCGGCAGCGCGCAGACTGTCGCCGAGAAAGTCGGCAATGGAGATGAAACTTTCTGCAGGCAGGACACCGAACAGGGCAGTCTGTTCCGGGAGTGCTGCCCATTGCCTGGCTGCCGCCTGTGTGCGCTGTCCCGTGCACAGGCAGACAGTGTCTGCATATTGTGCGGCGCAGCGCAGAGCGAGGCGCACACTGGCTGTGTAGGCGTTGTGACTGAAAGGATGCACCAGCCCTGTTGTGCCCAGCAGGGAGAGGCCGCCTGTTACGCCCAGGGTCTTGTTGAGGGTCCTGGAGCTGACGGTTTCGCCCCCGGGTATGGCGATGTCGCCGACCCAGGAGCCATCTTGAAGACCACTGCGTGCGAGATTGGCGCGAATCATGCGCAGCACGCCGGGGTTGATGGCCCAGTGCCCTTTTTGGCAGTCCAGCCCCTCCAGGGTCACAAGTCCTACGCCGCAGAGGGCGTGCAGGCGGATCGTGGCATTGCCGGCATGCACGAACACGTCTCTGGGATCTGCCTCTTCGTCCGTACTCTGCGGCCGCAGGCGGCAGGCCACAAGCAGACCATGGGTGCAGTCGGGATCGTCGCCGGCATTTTTACGGATTACAGCGAACCCGGGGTAATGGGGGAGTCCGGGGCTCATGGGCAGGGAGCGTATCACATCGTCGCCGAACAGTATGTCCACGCGTTCAGGCGGCACGGCCGCAGGATTGGCTCGTGCGAGCCAGGAAGCCGTGAGAGCGGCGGCCACACAGGCACCAGTAGTGTATCCCCAGCGCAGCAGGGCAGACTTTGGCAGAGGGGTGCCGTCCCAGTATTCCCAGGCTGCGGGAATCGGGGCCAGACCTTTGCATTCGCTCTCCTGTGCGCCATCGTCAGGCATGATCATGACGCTGTTTCCTCGAGCACGATCTCAATGAGGGCATGCAGGGTGGCGACAGCCAGCGGCGATCCGCCGCGCCTGCCCTCCAGAGCAATGGAGGGGACAGGGCACAGGGACAGCAGCTCCTTGGATTCAATGACATTGACAAAGCCTACGGGCATACCGACGACAAGGGCCGGCTGCACATCACCCTCCAGAATCAGCCGGCATACTTCAGCCAGAGCCAGTGGTGCGTTGCCGACAAGCACAATGGCGCCATCAATTTCATTGAGGCTGCGGGCTTTCTCCATGGCGCACAGGGCCCTGGTGCGGCCAGACTGTCTGGCTGCACAGGCTACATCCGGGTCGGCAACATGACAGGCAATGCGCTCCCTTGTGTAGGAAGGATGGCAGCGGGCCAGTTTGGGAACGGAGAGCCCGGCCTTAATCATGTGTGAGTCGCTGAGGATGGGTGCACCGTTGCGCAGAGCCTGGACTCCGGCCTGTACAGCGTCATTGCGGAAGGCCAGTCGAGCGGCTATGGAGGTGTCGGCTGTCGTGTGTATCAGCCTGCGTGCCACGCGCCAGCGCCCGGGATCAAGGGCACGCATGGCGGCTGTGCACTCCTCTTCAATGCGGCGGAAGCTTTCCTGCTCCACGGCCAGGCCGGACATGTTCCAGCTGATACTGGCCAGTGCCCGTTGCCCGGCCCGGGTGAGCCGGCATTTTCTGGGTGGGATGACGTGGGACATGTTATTTTCTCTGCCAGGCATGTCACCCCTGCATCCAGAAGATGAGAAGTGCGACGGCGATAACAACGACACAGAAACGGATCAGCTGCATGCCAATAACAATGATCAAGGCGATGCGCGGCGGAAAAATTGCCAGGGCAGTGGGGAGATTGCGGCGCAGGGTGCGGATGGGATTGCTGGCGGCACTGGAAATGAGCATGGCCAGCAGCACCTCCGGGGCGGTAATGAGATTGTTTTCCAGAAGGCCGGCCGACACGGTGGCGGACTGGACAAGGCCGCCAATCTGGGCTGCCATGATGGTCAGGGTCTGTTCGGGAATGGTCTGGCTCACCATCCGGGGTACCAGCTCATGCCAGAAGTTCAAGGCGCCGGTTTTGACAAGCCATTCCGTGGCGAGAATCATGGGCACAGACAGACAGGTCAGGCGAAACAGGAGGGTTAGGGCCCGTATGCTTCCCTTGCGTGCCGTCTCTTTCCAGGGAAGGGGGTCATGCATGGCCTGCAAGGCATAGCGCACCTTGTCTGAGGCAAAACTGGCAGAGGGGGAATTTTCCTTTCTGGCAACCAGAAATCTGTGCCACATGACCACACCGAAGGCAATGAAGGCACCGCCGCTCAGCTGGATGATAAAATAGAGGACGCCAGTCAGCCCCAGAGCGGCCAGCACGGGATACATGACGCGCAGGGAATGCGAGAAGTGGGCGATGAAGCTGTTGAGCATGCCACCGGCTATGAGTGTGGAATTGGAGATTTCACCCCGGTCGCGACTGGCAACCAGCATGCTGTCCGCAGCGGCGCTGGAGGCAAAGGCCGTGGGCAGGGAAATGGCGACGATGTCGGGCAGGCGGGCGGCGTGGACAAGGCGTCCCAGAGTGCTGGCGAAAATGCGGTACCAGCAGCGGCCCTCGATGATGCTGCCAAGAAAGGCGCCGATGCCCACGAACAGAAACAGTCTGCCAAACATTCTGGCGCGGCGCTCCAATCTGGTGAGGGCATCAGTGTCCGTCTGTCTGGTTGCATGGATGCCGGTGTGACGTTGCGCGGACGTGTCCGGTACTGCGGCCAGTCCGTCGCCACGGTGCATCACAGTCTGCGTCCGGGAGGCGCTTTTGACCTGCTGTGTATCGGGCATGCTGACGGTCAGCCATCCGGAAAGCAGCAGCGCTGTCACGAGCCAGAGGCAGTGACAGGGACTTTTCCATGGCGGGTTACGCTTGTGGCTGCGTGAACGCGCCTGTTCATTGGCGGGATGACGGGCTGCCTGCATGGACGAAATCTTTTCAGGCAGCTTATTCGCAGTCTGCGACTGGCAGTCAGAACTCATGGTTTGCTTCTTCTTCCTTTTTCTTCCTGACCAGCATGAGGGAAAGATAGGTGTCAGGCCTGGCTGCGATTTCGTCCAGAGAGGTGGAGAGGAATTCCCCTTCCTGCGTGAGTCGCTCGCCGTAGATCACCTCGATGTCCTTTTCCGTGCGCAATCTGGTCAGCAGCGCCTTTCTGCTGCGGTAGGTCTTGAGCAGGATGTGCGAGACGCCGGGCTCAAAGACAAGATTGTCGGCCATGTCGCTGGTAAAGGAGGGAATAACGTGCAGTTGCTCCCTGTTCTCCACGAGCACGTGACCGCATTGGGCGGCGAGGGTGCTCCAGGAGGTGATGCCGGGAACAATCTCTGTCCTCAGATTGGGAATGGCCTTTCTGAGCAGCGGCAGAATGTACCCGAAGGTGGAGTAGGAGAGGGCGTCGCCCAGAGTGGCAAATGCGCAGGAATGTCCCTGTTGCAGTTCTGCCGCAATGCTGGCTGCGTTTTCGCGCACCGTTTGCTGGCGCTTCTCTCTGTCCATGGACATGCTGAAGGACAGGCGCACGATGCGGCCCCGGGGAGCGAGGGTGCTGACGATATGTTCTGAAGTGCTGTCCTGAACGTTGGTTGAGATCACGGTGAAAATAACGTCACAGGATTTCAGAATGCGTGCTGCCTTGAGGGTCACAAGCTCAGGATCTCCAGGCCCCAGGCTGATGCCGTAGAAAATGCCAGCTGGCATGGAACAACTCCTCTATGATTATTGACACGTGTCATGATCCCGGCCAGCCCTGTTTTGCGTCCACACGCCGGGCGTCAGGACAAGGCGGGCTCCCCGGGATGAGCTTCAGCGGGAAGTCCGCCAGCTGCAGGACGTGGTTTCTCTGCTTTGCGGGCAGTGCGATCCGGGTGTCGCAAACGGCACGGCGCATCGCGCCATGTTGGGATCATGGACAGCTAATCAGACTTTTTCGGATGGGCCAGATCGTCGCTGGTGGTCCTGGTGTGACGCAGGAAAACCTTGCGTATGCCGTCAATGGAACCGAGGCCGATCATATTGACCTCGACCTCCATGCCTGCGGCCTTGAGCCGGGATGCCCAGCTGTCCTCTTCGTCACCGGCCAGGTCGTTTCTGGAGTGATCGCCGGCCACGACCATGAAGGGCTGCAGCCAGACCTTCCTGACGCCGCTTGCCTTGAGCCTGGGAAGAATGGCGTCAAAGCTGTGGGCACCCTCGACAGTCGCCAGAAACACAAGGGGGTCTCGTTTGTTCAGGGCAGCGGCAGTGGCAGCCAGATCCAGATCGCCGGGCCCTCTGTCATTGCCGTGTCCCATGAGCAGGACAGCGTCATGCTTCGTGCGGCTTGCCGGAAAGCTGGCAAACAAGGCATCACTCACTTCTTTCAGATCCTGTTCAGACTGAAGCATGGGCGCGCCCAGCCAGACATGAGTGAAGCGGCCGGGCTGTTTTGTCAAATTACGGACCAGCATGCGCTGCAGCATGCTGTACTCTTCGCCGCCTGTGACATGCAGGCTCTGTACGCGCAGATTGACAACCCCCAGTCTGGCACATTCATCCAGGGCTTCCTTCACGGAGAAGACTTTTTGCCCTTTTTCGGCGAGCTTTTTGCGGATGATGTCCGACGTATAAGCCATGACAATGGGCTGTCCGGCGTACGTTTTTCTATACGCGTCCTCAATGCTCTGCAGAGCCGGTCTGGCATCTTCCATGCTGGTACCGAAGGCTGCGAGCAGAATCCCGTTTGGGGACGCAGCCTGTGCCGTTGCGCAAAGACACAGGACAAGAAGGGTGACAAATAGTGAAGCAAGATGTCTCATGTAAATTCCTCAACACAGATAAGGGTGAGAACCATGAGGCACCCGCAGGTGTCAGGACTCGCACATGAATGGCAGTCGTTTATGGGAAAATCACAAATGCAGGTCCTTGCAAAGGGAATAACGCCCCAATACCCGTGGGTGCGATCAGACCAGGAGAGGCAGGCCGGTCTTCCGACTCCCGGGTCAACCTTCATCCGCGTCTTCCCATCCCGCATTCAGGACAGTGACATGGTGCGGATGTCGTCACCGGTTACGGCGGCGGGTCCGTGCCGGATTTGCACCGGCTTCCCAAAGCTGTATGGAACAGCTTAAACCATGACCTCTCATAAGCGCTGGGACAAGACGTCTCACGGCTTTGTCCCTCGCGTTAAATCACTGGACTGCAGCAGATGGCTGTCTCTGGACGTCAGACGCATGCTTAAGCCAGCAATGCGGCAACGAGAGCCCTCTACCGCATCCAGAAATTGAAGGAGAGACTCGCAAAGCATCCTCGAGCTGCTGCGTTGCGGCAGCCTTTTTGAGTTTGCCACAGGTCTCATCTGTTGGCGTCAAGATCAGCTTCACAAGTACTCCTCAATCGCTGGCAGATGCTAACCAAACCATGCCACGGAAATCAAGCATAGCTGCCATTGGTTGCGGACACACCCGGCCAGGTGCTAAAGACGGGCAGGGAGAATTCGGGACGCGCTGCATGCTTCCCGAGCCGTTTGTCCGTGACATTCCGTGGCATTCGACTTCGCTGACTTTCAATGACATACCGCTCAATGACGTGGAGCATAGTTCGATGACACGACTGGAAGACATGATTCCAGGGTGCATACTTTCCGGAATTGCTCCCGGAACGGCCCTGGTTCGCGTGGTTGAGATCCACTGGCAGACGGACGCCTGCCTCACGATTACGTGCATGGACGACCGTGGCAGGACGACGGTGAGCACCCTGACGTGCGACGAAGCCGAAGTCCGGGCGGTGACCGTGGTCGACCCCGCCCGCCCCTGGAGTTTCACAGGCAACAGCGCAGACTTCGTTCTCGCAGCGGAGGCCTGGCGCATGCGTCATGCCTGGCTTTTCGACCCCTTCCTGGCCGTCCACACCTGCGACGTGGATCCCC
The DNA here is from genome assembly GCA_964547835.1 of uncultured Desulfovibrio sp. Lineage (GTDB taxonomy): Bacteria > Desulfobacterota > Desulfovibrionia > Desulfovibrionales > Desulfovibrionaceae > Desulfovibrio. The sequence goes on along the minus strand of CAZJPT010000001.1, from coordinate 6,219 downwards.
TGCCGCACCAGATTGACGCCGTCTACGGGAGAATGCTCCCTCTCGTTCCCCTGCGCTTCGTCCTCGCCGACGACCCGGGCGCCGGCAAGACCATCATGACCGGCCTTCTGATACGCGAGATGCTGGCGCGGGGCGACCTCGAGCGCTGTCTCATTGTCTGTCCGGGCAGCCTGGCCGCGCAGTGGCGCGAGGAACTGCTGCGCAGGTTCAATCTGCATTTCGAGACGGTCGACGATGTGCGCTCTGCAAAGGACGTGTTCGCCGGGAAGAGTCTGGTCGTGGCCCGCCTGGATCGTCTCGCCCGCAACAACGAGCTCCTCGAGGCTCTGGAGAAGACCGACTGGGATCTGGTGGTCTGCGACGAGGCCCACAAGATGTCCGCCACCGTCCACGGCGGAGAAATCCACGCCACTCGGCGCTTCCGGCTTGGCCGACTGCTCTCGTCCGTGGCCAGAAACTTCCTGCTGCTCACCGCCACGCCCCACAACGGCAGAAACGAGGACTTCCGGCTCTTCCTCTCCCTGCTTGATCCCGACCGCTTTGGCGGCGTGGCCGGATCCGGAGCGGGCTCCCTCGACGTCACCGACATCATGCGGCGGCTCGTCAAGGAGCAGCTGCTCGATTTCGACGGCAGGCCCCTCTTTCCCGAGCGGTACGCCTATACCGTCTCCTACGAACTCTCCCCCGAGGAACGCGAGCTCTACGAGGCCGTCACAGACTACGTGCGCACCCAGTTCAACCGGGCCGACTCGCTTGCCGGGGAGCGCAGGACGACCGTGGGCTTCGCCCTGACCGTTCTGCAGCGGCGACTGGCCTCCTCGCCGGAAGCCATATATCGCTCCCTGACACGACGCCGCGAACGCCTGGAAAAAAGACTCGAGGAGGCGCGAACTACAGGTTTCGCGCGTTCTGAACGTTGCGCCCGCAACGCCGACGGGCGGCTTCAGTCCGTTTTCGAGGGCGGCTGGGATGAAGACGAATGTCCGGAGGAGGATCTGGAGCGGGCCGAAAGCTTTGCGGACGGTGCGAGCGCGGCACGCACCCTGGCCGAACTGGAGGCGGAGACGGAGGTTTTGAAGTCCCTCGAAGCGTTGGCCGAACGGGTGCGGAACTCCGGAAGGGATCGCAAGTGGACCGAGCTCGCCAACCTGCTCCAGGACAACCGTGCCATGTTCGACAGGGCCGGAGAACGGGAAAAGCTCATCATCTTCACCGAGCACCGCGACACCCTGACCTATATTATGAACAGGATAAGCTCCCTCCTCGGTGATGCCGAAGCAGTCGTGCACATCGACGGCTCCATGTCCCGCAGGGATCGGCTGGCCATGGAGGACAGGTTCAAAAACGATCCCAAAGCCGTTGTTCTTGTTGCCACCGATGCCGCCGGCGAGGGACTGAACCTGCAGCGAGCGCACCTTGTGATCAACTACGATCTTCCCTGGAATCCCAACCGCCTGGAGCAACGCTTCGGCCGCGTTCATCGCATAGGGCAGAAGCACGTCTGCGGCATGTGGAACCTCGTGGCCGCAGAAACCCGCGAGGGGCATGTCTTCCAGCGCCTTTTCGAGAAGCTGGAAGAGGAAAGAAAGGCCCTTGGCGGCAGGGTCTTCGACATCCTCGGAAGTACGGACTTCGGGGGGCGGCCCCTGCGCGATCTGATCATCGAGGCCGTGCGGGCCGAAGGCGATGCAGACGCGCCCATCCCTCATTCAGTGGCCGTGGCCATGGACGACGCCCTCCACAGGTCCAGGCTCGAGGAACTTCTCGACAAAAACGCCCTTACAGACGACGTCATGGACGTCCCCATAGCCGCCCGCATCCGCGCCGACATGGATCGCATGGAGGCACGCAGGCTGCAGCCCTTCTTCGTCCAGGCCTTCTTCGGGGAGGCCTTCGCCCGTCTCGGTGGCCTGATGGAGGAAAGGGAGCGGGGCCGCTGGGAGATTGTCGCAGTGCCATCCATAGTGCGCGCCCGCTGCCGCGTTGCAGGCACTCCGGTTCCGGGCCATTACGAACGCGTCTGCTTCGAGAGGGCCAGACGCGAAGGAGATGTGCGCGCCGAATTCCTGTGTCCTGGACATCCGCTTCTGGAAGCCGTCGTCGATCTCGTCCTGGAGCGCTTCGGCTCGGCGCTGACCACGGGAGCTGTTCTTGTGGACGAGCGGGAAAACGGGGACGAAGGGGCCAAATTGCTCGTACTCGTGGCAAACGCCGTGGTGGAGGGAAGATCGGATCAGGACGGATGCGCCAGAACACTCTCGAAACAGGCGCATTTCCTCGAGGTGGACGAAAAGGGCAATGTCGTCGAAGCGGGTGCTGCACCCCATCTCGACTACAGACCGGCCACCTGGGAGCAGGGGATGCTCGCCCTCGCTTATGCGGCCGCACACAAAAGTCTCTTCGGCGACGAAGCGCGCGCCCTCGCCCTGCGATTCGCAAGGGAAGAGCTTGTCCCAAGGCATCTGCGAGATGTCCAGGCGACGCGCGAGGAGCTGGCCGACAGGAAGGCAAAGGCCGTTCGCCTGCGCATGGACGCGGAAATCCGCTATTGGGACGCCCGAGCCTACGAACTCGATCGCAAGGCGCGCAAAGAGGACGGGGACGGTACGGCTGCCCTCGAGGCGCAAAGGGCGAGATGCTGGGCCGACGATCTCGCTGAGCGCAAGAAGAAGCGTTTGGAAAACATTGCCCTTGAGCGCGAGGTGTCAGCCCTGGAGCCTGAAATCGCTGGATGCTGCCTTTTGGTTCCGACAAGCCTCCTCCGCAGACTCGCAGTCAAACCGGACGAATCCGATCCGGAGGAAGCGAAGGAAAGTGCCGGAAATGAGTCCGAAGTTCTTCCCTGCCCGGACGCTGCGGTACGGAAGGCGGTGGAGCTCGCGGCCATGGCTGCGGTCATGGAGACGGAGCGCACTCTCGGGAACGAGCCTGTGGACGTTTCAGCTGCGCGGTGCGGCTACGACATCGAATCGCGTCCAGGGGGAGGAGGGCCCTTACGCCTAATCGAGGTCAAGGGGCGCGCCGCTGGGCACGGAGACACTGTCAACGTCACCCGCAACGAGGTCATTGCGGCCCTGAACAAGCCCGAGCAGTTCATCCTGGCTGTTGTTTTTGTGGACAGGGAAAGTATCGAAGTAGTATACTTGCAAAGCCCCTTCCGAAATCAGCCGGATCTTTCGGCCAACTACACGAACTACAATGTCGAGGCTCTGATCGCTGCCGGAAGCATGATCCACAGAAGTACAATCCTGCATGAAGGAACACGCCATGCCCCATCCAAAGAAGCTCATTGAGGTCTCGTTACCCCTGGAGGCCATCAACTCAGAATCAGCCAGGGAAAAGTCCATCCGCCACGGGCATCCCTGCACCCTCCACCCGTGGTGGTCGAGAAAACCCCTTTCCACCGTGCGAGCGATACTCTGGGCATCTCTGGTGGACGACCCATCCGCTCATCCCGAGCTCTTCCCCTCCGAGGAAGCGCAAAAGAGAGAGCGCGCACGTCTGCACAAGCTGCTGTGCCGGCTTGTCAAGTGGGAAAAATCCACCAGCAAGTCCATTCTCGCGGAGGCGCGCGCCGAAATCAAAAAATGCGTTACCCCCCCCCAGCCAACATATTGATTTAATTATATTTTTTGATCCATTCGCCGGAGGAGGCGCCATTCCTCTGGAAGCGCAACGCCTGGGCCTTGAGGCCCATGCCCACGATTTGAATCCCGTGGCGGTTTTGATCAACAAGGCCATGATCGAGCTGCCGCCACGCTTTGCGGGACTCTGGCCCGTCAATCCGGAAACGAAAAAGGAGCTCGGAAACGACAGGGAGTGGACAGGAAGCTCCGGCCTTGCGGAAGACGTCCGTTACTACGGGCAGTGGATGAAGAAAGAGGCCTTCCGCAGGATCGGTCATCTCTATCCCAAGGTGCGACTCCCCGACGAACAAGGCGGAGGTGAAGCCACCGTCATAGCCTGGATCTGGGCAAGAACTGTGAAATGCCCCAATCCGGCATGCGGTTGTCAGGCACCACTGGTCGGCAGTTTCTGGCTGAGCAAAAAGAAGGGGCACGAAGCCTGGGTAGAAACAACCTTTGACGGTAATGAGCCTGTGTTCTTCGTGCACAATACCGGCAAGCCCAGCCACGATGGGACGGTCAACCGCAAGGGAGGCACATGTATCTCCTGCGGAACCCCGATTCCCTTCAACTACATACGTGAACAGAGCAGGGAAACCGGACTGCAACCACGACTGATGGCTGTTGTCGCCCAAGGAGAGAGCGGCAGAATCTATCTGTCTCCAGATTGTGTTCAAGGAAACGTGGTCCATGTAGAAAAGCCTGACGACTATCCTGACGCAAATCTTCCTAACAATCCTAGAAATTTCAATACACCAATGTATGGCATTACCACGTTTTCCGATCTCTTTTCCAACCGCCAGCTGGTCGCATTGACCACGTTCAGCGATCTCGTCAAGGAAGCCCAGGAACAAGCGTATCGGGATGCTGTAGACGCCGGTCTTGCAGACGACACTATTTCTCTTGAAGACGGAGGCAATGGCGCTCTGGCGTATGGCCAGGCTGTTGGGACATATTTGGCTTTTGTAGTCGACAAGCTTGCCGACTACAATTCTTCGATATGTTCGTGGGATAATACAAGAGAAAAGATAAGAAACACTTTTGCCCGACAGGCCATTCCCATGGTCTGGGACTATGCTGAAGCAAACCCGTTCAGCAATTCCTCGGGATGCTTCGACAATATGCTGGAATGGGTGTACAAGTCGACCCTGGCCCTGCCCGCAACTTCCCGGGGATACGCGAAGCAGCATGACGCCCAGTCCGACTGCGGCATCCGAGGAGCCGTTGTTTCCTCGGACCCTCCCTACTACGATAACATCGGCTACGCAGACCTCTCCGACTATTTCTACGTCTGGTTGCGCAGGTCGCTGCGGCGTACCTGGCCAAGGCTTTTTGCCACCATGCTTGTTCCCAAGGCCGAGGAGCTGGTGGCTACGCCCTACCGATTCGACAACGACAAGAAGAAGGCCCGCGACTTTTTCGAGCAGGGCATGCTGCAGGCCTGCAGACGCATGCGCGAGTGCGCCAGGGACGATGTTCCGGTCACCATTTATTACGCCTACAAGCAGAGTGAAACAAGCGAGGACGGGGGAAATGCCTCTACCGGCTGGGAGACCATGCTGTCGGCCATCATCGAGGCTGGCTTATCCATTACCGGCACATGGCCCATGCGCACGGAACTGGGCAATCGTACAAACGCTATGAACGCCAACGCCCTCGCTTCCTCCATCGTCCTTGTCTGCAGGAAACGACAGGCGGACGCTCCTGTCTGCACGCGGCGTGACTTTCTGACTGCCCTGCGCAGGGAAATGCGTCCCGCCCTGGAAACTCTGCGCCAAACGAACATAGCGCCGGTGGATCTCGCACAGGCATCCATCGGCCCAGGCATGGCAGTGTACTCGCGTTTTTCCAAAGTGCTCGAACCGGATGGTACCGTAATGCCCGTGCGCAGGGCTCTGCACATCATCAATCAGGAGCTCGATGCCTTCGTTGCGGCGCAGGACGGGGACATGGACGAGGCCTCCAGATTCTGCCTCGATCTGTATCGGCAAAAGGGCTTCAACGACATCGCCTTCGGCGAGGCCGAAGTGCTGACCAAGGCCCGCAACACATCCATCGATGCCCTCGTGGAGCTTGGCATGGTGCATGCAGCGAAGGGCAGCGTCCATCTTGTCGAGCGGGAGAAGCTCGCAGAGCCAGGCAGGCAAAGCGCCAGGCATCTCTGGCTTTTGACCCAGCAGGTCGCCCGGGCCATGCAAAAGGACGGTGTGGAGGGGTGCGCCAGCCTCCTTGCCAGCTTCACGCAGGACAAGGTCGGGGCGGTAAAGAATCTGGCCTATCGCCTTTTCACCGTTGCTGATCAGAAAGGTTGGAGCCAGGAAGCCTTTGTCTACAACGCTCTTGTGGTTCACTGGCAGGACATACAGAGCAGGATGCTGGACCTGAAGGATCCCTCCAGGTTGCGGGAAGGTCGTCTCGTTTAGAGTCCATGGCGAGGTCACCATGAGTACGTACAATGAAAATCATAAGAACATCGGAACTGCCATGCAATGCCTTCTGCAGGCCATGGCTCCCTATGTCGCCGCAGTTCTCAGAAGTGTTCACGGCGACGACTGGTGGCGGATCGGCGTCATGGATATGCTTTACGAGGATC